>DASSBO010000197.1:0-2005 GCA_035698655.1 Streptomyces sp. | reverse complement strand
CTCCTGCTTGGCCGTCGGCGCGTGCTCGCCCTCCGGACGCCACTCGTCGATCTTGCCCAGGCCGGGCTCCACCGGCTCCAGCCCGTCGAAGTACTTCTCGACCTCGTGCGCCTCGCGCACCCGGCCCCAGTGACCGTGGGTGCTCTGGTCCATGAACGAGGTGACGAACTCGCGCGTCCCGGCGTCCTCGCTCACCAGCTGGTTGATCACCACGAAACTGCCCGACGGCAGCTTCTCCAGCACCCGCCCCAGCATCTCCTGCGGCCCGGGGTCCGGCAGGCAGTGCATGACCGAGACGAACAGCGCCGCGACCGGCTCCGAGAGGTCGATCAGCCGCTGCACGTCCGGGTGGCCGAAGATCGAGTCCGTCTCGCGCATGTCGGCCTGGATGACGCTCGTGCGGTCGTCCTCCTGCAGCAGCGCCCGCCCGTGCGCCAGCACGATCGGGTCGTTGTCGACGTAGACGACGCGGCAGCCCGGGTCCACGCCCTGCGCGACCTGGTGCACGTTGTCCTGCGTCGGCAGGCCGGAACCGTGGTCCAGGAACTGCCGGATGCCCTGCTCCTGGGCCAGCCAGCGCACCGCCCTGCGCAGGAACAACCGGTTGTTAACGGCGAGCGGCCGGGTGCTGGGCACCACTTTGTCCAGCTCCGCGACGGCGTCGCGGTCGACGGCGTAGTTGTCCTTGCCGCCCAGGTAGTAGTCGTACATCCGCGCCACGCTGGGCACCGTCATGTCGACGTCGGATCCCATGCCGCCTGACTCCTGCATGCCTGCCTCACACCTCTGCTGTGAGCCGTACGTGTGGTCCCCGTCACGCGGAAGCATCGCATGGCACGGGCCGTTGACGCTACGTCAAGTGACAAAGTGGCCACCTGTTCTGCGCGCCGCACTCCCGCCGCCCGTCCCGTTCCGTCAGGATCGTGCCCATGCTGCTGGCCGAGATCGCACAGACGTCGCAGGCGGTCGCCGCCGCCTCGGCACGCACACAGAAGGTCGACCTGCTGGCCCGGCTGTTCCGGGACACCGAACCCGCCGAGGCGCCGGTCGTCACCACCTACCTCGCCGGACGGCTCCCGCAGCGCCGCATCGGCGTCGGATGGCGCACGCTGGCCGACCGCCCGGCCCCGGCCGCCGAGCCGCGGCTGACGGTCACCGAGGTGGACGCGGCGCTGGGCCGGATCGGCGGCGTCTCCGGCAAGGGCGCCCAGAGAGCCCGCAAGGAACTGCTCGACGCCCTGATGTCCGCGGCCACCGCCGACGAACAGGACTTCCTCGTGCGGCTGCTGACCGGCGAACTGCGCCAGGGCGCGCTCGACGCCTTCGCCGTCGAGGGGCTGGCGGCGGCCGCCGGGGCGGACCCGGGCGAGGTGCGCCGCGCGGTGATGCTCGCCGGCTCGCTCGGCGACGTCGCCCAGGCGGTGCTCGCCGACGGCCCCGCGGCGCTGGAGAGGTTCCGGCTCCAGGTCGGGCGGCCGGTGCAGCCGATGCTCGCGCAGTCCGCGAAGGACCTCGACGAGGCACTGGACCGGCTGGGGCCGTGCGCCGTGGAGGAGAAGCTCGACGGCATCCGCGTCCAGGTCCACCTGGAGCAGGGACGGGTGCGGGTCTTCACCCGCACCCTGGACGAGATCACGGACCGGCTGCCCGAGGTGGCCGCCGCCGCACAGGACGTCGCCGCGGACGCCGCCGTGCTGGACGGCGAGGTCATCGCGCTCGGACCGGACGGCCGGCCCCGCCCGTTCCAGGAGACCTCCGGCCGGGTCGGCTCCCGCCTCGACGTGGCCGGCGCGCAGGCCACGCTGCCGCTCTCCCCCGTCTTCTTCGACGCGCTGTCCGTCGACGGCCGCGACCTGCTGGCACTGCCCGTGCACGAGCGGCACACCGAACTGGCCCGCGTCGTGCCCGAGCGGCTGCGGGTGCGGCGGCACGTCGCCGGCGACCCGCAGGACGAGGAGGCGCGCCGGGCAGCTGGTGCCTTCGCGGCTCAGGCGCTGGAACGCGG
>DASSBO010000196.1:0-5788 GCA_035698655.1 Streptomyces sp. | reverse complement strand
GGCGGCCCACGAGTCGTTGTTGTGATCCAACCGATCGGCGCATCGGGCTTTGAGATCCGCCGACATCAGCCGTCCGAGGTGTTCGCCGACCAGCCGAAGAACCTCCTCGTCCTCGGCCGTGAGGTGCTTGAGGCGGTCGCGTACCGTCACCCCCGGCGGGCCCGGCACCACGAACGGGGCATCGATGACGCGCAGCTGCCGCTTCGTATCCTGTCGCACCCTCAGTCCCCCTCCGTCCCTGTCACCCCAAACCTAGCGGCCGCGACTGACAATCCGACCTTTGTCGCCTACAGGCACACTGACATCACGAGACGAGGACGTACTCATGATCACCCCTGCGTTGCGAGTGGTGCACGAGCCGGCCGAGGTGGACCTGGCGGCGGCCGAGCAGGCCGCGCGGGAGTTCCTCCTGGCGCTGGGCGTCGAGCTGGACCGTGAGGGGATGCAGGACACGCCGGGGCGGATGACCCGCGGCTACGCCGAACTGCTGACCGCACGCCCGTTCAAGCTGACGACGTTCCCCAACGAAGAGGGCTACGACGAGTTGGTGCTGGCCCGTGACATCCCGGTGCGCTCGGTGTGCGAGCACCACCTGCTGCCCTTCGTCGGGGTGGCGCACGTCGGCTATCTGCCCGGCGCACGCATCCTCGGCCTGTCGAAACTCGCCCGGGTCGTGGAGCACTTCGCCTGCCGGCCCCAGGTGCAGGAACGGCTGACGAAACAGGCCGCCGACTGGCTCGAGGAACACCTCCAGCCCAAGGGCGTCGGAGTGGTCATCGAGGCGGAACACACGTGCATGACGCTGCGCGGCGTGCAGGCGGCCGGGTCGAAGACCGTCACCTCCACCCTGCTGGGAACGCTGCGCAGCGACGCGTCGTCCCGGCAGGAGTTCCTCGCCCTCACCGGCATCCAGCGATAAACAGGACCACGCAGACCACTTGGAGGCAGTGATGACCACACCGCGGCGGATCGTGATCGTCGGGGCGGGACTGGCGGGGGCGACGGCGGCCGCCACGCTCCGCGACCGGGGGTTCGAGGGCGAGGTGACGCTGTTCGGACGGGAGACGCACCACCCCTACGAACTGCCGCCGCTGTCCAAGGGCGTCCTGCTGGGCGAGGCCGACGAGCCCGACTGGGTGCGGCCCGCCGGCCACTGGGCCGACCACGGGATCGAGCTGCGCCGCGGGACCGTCCTCACCAAGCTGCGCCCGGCCGACCACACCGTCGTCGACGCCGACGGCACCGAGCACCCCTACGACCGGCTGCTGCTGGCCACCGGCTCCCGCCCGCGCACCCTGCCCGGCTTCGACGGCCCCGGCGTGCACCTGCTGCGCACCCTCGACGACGCGTTGTCCCTGCGCGGGAAGCTGACAGCGGGCGCCCGGGTGGTGATCGTGGGCGCCGGATGGATCGGCTGCGAGGTCGCCGCCGCGGCCCGCTCCCGCGGGGCGGAGGTCACCGTCGTCGACCCGCTGCCGCTGCCGCTGCCGCTGCAGCGAGTGCTCGGTGACGAGGTCGGGGGTGTCTTCCGCGACCTGCACACCGAGCACGGCGTCACCATGCGCCTGGGCGCCGAGGTGGCCGGGACCGAGACCCGCGACGGCCGCGCCGTGGTGCTGCTCGACGACGGAAGTGAACTGCCCGCCGACGTGGTGGTCGTCGGGGTCGGTGCCGCCCCCAGGACCGAGCTGGCCGAAGCGGCCGGCCTCGAACTCGCGGCCGGCGGCGTCGCCGTCGACGCCGCGCTGCGCACCTCCGCCCCGGACGTGTGGGCAGTGGGCGACATCGCCGCACACGACCACCCGCGCCACGAGGCCCGGGTGCGCGTGGAGCACTGGGCCAACGCCAAGGAACAGGGCGCGCACGTGGCCGGCAACCTGCTCGGCGGCGACGAGCCCTACACCGCCGACCCGTACTTCTTCTCGGACCAGTACGACCTCGGCTGCGAGTACCGCGGCCTGGCCGACCCCGCCCGCGACGAACTGGTCGTGCGCGGCGACCTCGCCTCCCGGGAGGTCCTCGCCTTCTGGCTTCGCGACGGGCACGTCACGGCGGCCATGAACGTCAACTCCTGGGACGACGGCGACGCGCTGCAGGCGCTGGTCGCGGGCCGGGCGCAGGTCTCCGCGCGGGAACTCGCCGAGGCGGACCTGAGCGGGCTCACCACCGTCGGCGTGCGCTGAGCGGTGACGGCGAGAAAAGAGGATCAAGGGGCATGAGCAGTACGCAGGGCGCAGCCGTCGACATGGTCTTCCGGGGGCGGCGCGTGAGGCGGGACCGGGCGCTGGTGATGGCCATCGTCAACCGGACACCGGACTCGTTCTACGACCGCGGCGCCACCTTCGCCGCCGACGCCGCCAAGGAGGCGGTCAGCCGGGCCGTCGCCGAGGGGGCCGACATCATCGACCTGGGCGGCGTGACGGCCAGCCCGGGCGCGGAGGTCACCGCCGAGGAGGAGGCCGCCCGGGTCGTGCCGCTGGTGGAATGGGCCCGCAGCCGCTATCCGGACCTGCTGATCAGCATCGACACCTGGCGCCACGAGGTCGGCGACGCCGCGTGCCGGGCCGGTGCGGACATCCTCAACGACGCGTGGGCCGCCGCCGACCCGAAGCTGCTCGACGTCGCGGCCGCGCACGGCGCCGGCTACGTGTGCACCCACACCGGCGGGCGCACCCCGAGGGCCGAGCCGTTCCGGCCCGACTACCCCGACGTGGTGGCCGCCGTCCGGGACGAGGTCGTCCGGCTCGCGGAACAGGCCGAGGCCGCCGGGGTGCCCCGCGGCGGCATCCTCATCGACGGCACCGGGTACGGGAAGAACACCGCCGACCACCTGCTGCTGCTGCGGAACGTGCCCGAGTTCACCCGCACCGGGTGGCCGGTGCTGATGGCCCTGTCGAACAAGACGTTCGTGGGCGAGAGCCTGGACGTGGGCCTGCACGACCGGCTCACCGGCACCCTGGCGGCCACCGCGATCGCCGCCCGGGACGGCGCGGCCGTCTTCCGCGCGCACCAGGTCGGGCCCACCCGGCAGACCGTGGAGATGGCCGCCCACATCAACGGCACCCGTCCGCCCGCCCGCACCGGAACCTGGATCTCCTGATGCGCCTGATCTGGCCCCCCGAACACGCCGGCCGCGTCCTCGACGAGGCCGAGCTGGAAGAGCTCTACACCTACCCGGCCGTACGGCGCTGGCTCGCGGTGAACTTCGTCGCCAGCGCCGACGGGGCGGTCGAGGTCGGCGGGCAGGCCCGCCCGCTGTCCACCCCGCCAGACCGCGAGGTGCTGCAGCTCGGCAGCGACCTGGCCGACGTGCTGCTGGTCGGCGCGACCACCGCGATGGTCGAGAACTTCCACGGCGTGCATCCCGGCCCCGAGACCCGGGCCCGCCGGCGCCGGCACGAGCTGGCCGACGTCCCGCCCACCGCCGTCGTCACCACCGGGCGGGGCCTGCCTGCCGACGCGCCCGTCATCACCCGGGCGGAGGTACCCACCCTCGTGCTCACCTGCGAGGCAGCGCCCGTGGAGGTCCGGCGCTCCTGGCAGATGGCGGGTGCGGACGTCGTCGTCGCCGGCGAGGAGACCGTCGACCTGGCGGCGGCCGTCGACGCGCTGACCGAGCGGGGGCTGCGGCGCATCGACTGCGAAGGCGGGCCGCACCTGTTCGGGGCGCTGACGGCCGCCGGCCTCGTCGACGAGCTCCGGCTGACCGTCTCCCCGCTGCTGGCCGCGGGCACCGCGGGCCGCATCGCCGCCGGCCCGCTCACCGACCCGGTGGACCTGCAGCTGGCCTCCGTGCTCGCCGAGGAGGACACCCTGCTGCTGCGCTACCTCGCGCAGTCCTGACCGCTGTGCGGTTCACCACGTCGTGAGCTGGGCCATTTCGGGCGGTGGGAGCAGGTGCGTACCGTCGCGTCGTCCAGGTGCCCCTCCCGCGAAGAACGAAGGAGGCCGTGTCATGTCCGCGGGCCTCTCCCCGGTGATCGCCGCCACCACGCAGTGGCTGGTGCACGCCTTTCCCGGCACCGGCGGCGCGCTGGACGCCGCGCTCGCGCAGGTGCAGGCCCAGCAGGCGGCGACCGTCGCCGCGTGGCTGCGCTATCCGACGGCGGCCGACGCGGAACTCCTCGAACTGCTCGGCCCCGGGGGCTCCGGGCGCCTGGACTGGGTCACCGGGGCCGACGCGGCCGGTCCCGCCGAGGGCGAGGCGGCGTGGCGCAGCTGGGTCGACGAGGTGGTGGCCAGCTGGGCGGTCTGCCTGCTGACCGACGGGGAACTGGCCGGTCAGGCGGCCGCCGCCGTGTCCGGCAGCGACCACCTGAGCGGGCTGGTGTACGAGTTCCGGCGCCTCACCGACCCCGACGACCGCGACCGCGGCGCGGCCGCCCTGCTGCGGCACCCCGACCTGTCGGCCCCGGTCGCCGACCTGCACCGCGCGGACCTGCTCCGCCGGCTGGCCGAGGAACCGATCGGCGCCGCCTGACCGGCCCACCGGAACGACGAAAGCCCCGGCCTGCGGCCGGGGCTTCGACGCGGGTGCCCGTCAGGCGCTGAGTGCGGCCTTGACCTGGGCCAGGCTCGGGTTCGTCATGACCTGTTCCTTGCTGCCGTCGGCGGAGACGACCAGCACGGTGGGGACCGTCTGGTTGCCGCCGTTGGCCTGCTCCACGAACGCCGCGGACTGCGGGTCCTGCTCGATGTTGACCTCGCTGTAGCCGATGCCCTCGCGGTCCATCTGGCCCTTGAGGCGGCGGCAGTAGCCGCACCAGGTCGTGCTGTACATCGTCACGGTTCCCGCCATGGGTGTTCGCGCTCCTTCGTGGGATGGCCCGTCCGGTCGACGGTGGGGTGTCCGGTCAGGGGAACGTACAACGGTCACGGACCATTCCCCGGCATGGTCGGCGCGGCACTCGTACGACCGTCACACGGGGGCTGTGGACGGACGCGCCCGCGCCGCGCACGGGAGCTGGCAGCATGGCGGGGTGACACCAGCAGCGGACTCCCTCTTCGACGCCGACGACCCCACCGGACCGAGCGTGTACGCGGCGCCGCCGCAGGACGCGGACGCCGTCCTGGCCGGGCTCGACCCCGAACAGCGCCAGGTCGCCACCACGCTCGACGGGCCGGTGTGCGTGCTGGCCGGTGCCGGCACGGGCAAGACCCGCGCCATCACGCACCGCATCGCCTACGGGGTGCAGGCCGGCGTGCTGCAGCCGGCCACCGTGCTGGCCGTCACCTTCACCCAGCGGGCCGCGGGGGAGATGCGGGGCCGGCTGCGGCTGCTGGGCGCCGCCGGGGTGCAGGCCCGCACCTTCCACTCGGCGGCGCTGCGCCAGCTGCAGTACTTCTGGCCGCGCGCGATCGGCGGCGAGCTGCCCCGGCTGATGGAGCGCAAGGTCCAGCTGGTCGCCGAGGCCGCCGCCCGCAGCCGGCTCCGGCTCGACCGCAACGAACTGCGGGACGTCACGGGCGAGATCGAGTGGTGCAAGGTCACCCAGACCGCGCCGGACGACTACCCGGCGGCCCTCGCCAAGGCCGGCCGGGACGCCCCGCGGGAGGCCGCGGAGATCGCCCGCGTCTACGGGCTGTACGAGCAGCTCAAGAGCGAGCGCGCCCTGATGGACTTCGAGGACGTGCTGCTGCTGACCGTCGGCGTGCTGCAGGACCGCCCCGACATCGCCGACACCGTGCGCCGCCAGTACCAGCACTTCGTCGTCGACGAGTACCAGGACGTCAGCCCGCTCCAGCAGCGGCTGCTCGAACTGTGGGTCGGGGGCCGGGACAGCCTGTG
>DASSBO010000195.1:0-9580 GCA_035698655.1 Streptomyces sp. | reverse complement strand
CAGCCGATGACCACTCCCGACACGCCTGCCCGCAGTGCGCTGGGTACGCAGGCCGCCCGGAAGCTGGCGAGCACCACCAAGACGCCGCCGCAGATGCAGGGCATCTCCCCGCGCTGGCTGCTGAGGATCCTGCCCTGGGTGGAGACGACGGGCGGCACCTACCGGGTCAACCGCCGCCTGACCCACTCCCTGGGCGACGGCCGGATCGAGTTCGCCGCGACGGGAACGCGGGTGCAGGTGATCCCCTCGGAGCTGCGGGAGATCCCGTTGCTGCGCGGCCTGGTGGACACCGAGGCGCTGCAGGCGCTGGCCGACCGCTGCAGACAGCGGGAACTCGTCCCCGGTGACCAGGCCGCGGTGCTGGGCGAGCCGGTCGACGAACTGCTGCTCGTCGCGCACGGCCGGCTGCGCCGGCTCGGCCGCGGCACATACGGCGACGAGACGCTGCTGGGCACCCTCGCCGACGGCGACCACGCCGGGGACGCCGTCCTGACCCGGCAGCCGGGGGAGTGGCCGTGCACCCTGCAGGCCGACACCCGCTGCACTCTGCTGGCCCTGACCGCGGCGGACCTCGCGCACGTCGCCGAACGCCACCCCGCCCTGCGCGACCATCTCGCGGCGATGGCCGCCAGGGTGGTCCCCGCGCAGAACCGGCACGGAGAGGCCGAGATCGCCCTGGCCGCCGGTCACCGCGGGGAGATGGAACTCCCGGGCACCTTCGTCGACTACGAACTGTCGCCCCGTCAGTACGAGCTGAGCGTCGCCCAGACGGTGCTGCGCGTGCACAGCCGGGTCGCGGACGTCTACAACCACCCGATGGATCAGACCAAGGAGCAGCTTCGGCTGACGGTGGAGGCGTTGCGGGAGCAGCAGGAGCACGAACTGCTGAACAACCGCGAGTTCGGCCTGCTGCACAACGCCGACCTCAAGCAGCGCATCCGGACCCGGTCCGGGCCGCCGACGCCCGACGACCTGGACGAACTCGTCTCACGCCGCCGCAGGACGCAGTACCTGCTCGCCCACCCCAAAGCGGTGGCCGCCATCGGCCGGGAGTGCAGCAAACGCGGGCTCTACCCGCAGCACACCGAACTCGACGGCGTCCGGGTGCGCAGCTGGCGCGGCATCCCACTGCTGCCGTGCGACAAGATCCCCGTGTACGGCGGCGCCACGGCGGTGCTGGCCATGCGGACCGGCCAGGAGCACCAGGGCGTCGTGGGTCTGCGGCAGACGTCGCTGCCGGACGAGTACGAGCCGGGACTGAACGTCCGCTTCATGGGCATCGACGACAAGGCGGTGATCTCCTACCTCGTCAGCGCCTACCACTCGGCCGCCGTGCTCGTGCCCGACGCCCTCGGCATCCTCGAGGACGTCGAGGTCTGACCCGCATCTCCTGTCGGCGCCCCGGCCCGGCCGGCCCCCGCTGCCGCCCGGTCGGGGCGCCGACAGGCGCGCGTCAGTATCCCCGGCCCTGGTACGGGTGCCCGTACGGGTCCTGGTAGCCCGGCGCAGGGCGCGGTGCGGCCGGACGCGGCGCGGCCACCGGCCGCATCTGCTGGGGCTGCTGGTACTGCGGGGCGCCGCCCGGATAGCCCCGCTGGCCGCCGTGCTGCTGCGGGAACGAGGGCGCGGGCGTCTGCTGCAGCGGTGTGGGCTGCGGCGTCTGGGGGTAGCCATAGGACGGCTGATGTCCCTGCCCGGAGGGCAGCGCCGGCAGCGCGGACGGCAGCGCCGGCAGATGACTGCCCGTGTCGTAGGCCGCAGGCACCCGGATGGGAGCGATCTGCGGAGTGCCTCGCTCCGCGACGAGCATGTCGTAGATCGGAGTGTCGGGGAAGGAGGGCGCAGCGTAGTAACCGCCGCCGTAAGTACTGCGGGGGGAGGTCATAGCCCATAAGTTAAGCCCACGATGTGGTGGTTGGGGAGTCCGGTGGCCAGGTCATTTTGTGTGTCCGCAGTGACGACTGACCGCCAATTCGAGCGAACCTGGTGAAAACGGTCGGCAGAGCACCCGCGGACCGGGTAAAGACCGCGTCAATCAGGCCCCTGAAAGGTACCTGACAGGCGATCAGGTCAGGAGTACGTCCGCCCCTTCCACTCCGCGCCGCGTCCGCGCCGGTGCCGCAGTGCGGAGTCCACCGTCATCAGCAGGTACAGCAGCGCGGTCAGCGGCAGGGTGGACGCCAGCCACAGCGGCTGCCGGTAACAGCGCACCATCGGCACGTAGGTGAGCGTCATCAGCGCCCAGGCCGCCGCCCCCTGCCACACACCTGCCGCCGTCGCCACCGGCGGCACCAGATAGACCAGTGCCAGGCCACAGACCGTCCCGGCCAGCAGCAGCGGGCTGTGCCGCAGTTGGGCGTAGGCGCTGCGTGCCACCATCCGCCACAGCGCGCCGAGCCCCTCGTAGGGGCGCACGCTCTCCACGCCGTCCGCCAGCCCCAGCCAGATACGGCCGCCCGTGCGCTTGACCGCACGCCCCACCGCGACGTCGTCGATCACCGCGCCCCGCACACTCTCCGGCAGCCGGGCACGCTCCGCCGCCTCGGTGCGCACCAGCAGGCAGCCGCCGGCTGCCGCGGCCGTCCGCGCCGAGGCACGGTTCACCCGGCGGAAGGGATACAACTGCGCGAAGAAGTAGACGAAGGCCGGCACCACCAGCCGCTCCCAGCCGGTGACCACGCGCAGCCGCGCCATCTGGGAGACCAGGTCCAGCCGCGCGGTCAGTGCCGAACTCACCAGTTCCTGCAGGGTGTCCGGCGCGTGCGCGATGTCGGCGTCCGTCAGCAGCAGGAACTCCGCGTCCGTGCGGGTGCGGGCCAGCGCCATGCCGTGCCGCACCGCCCACAGCTTCCCCGCCCAGCCGGCGGGCGGCTCGCCGGGGGAGTCCACCGTCAGCGGCAGCCCGCCGCCCGGCGTCGTGGCCAGCGAACGGGCCAGCTCACCGGTGCCGTCGGTGCTCCCGTCGTCGATCAGGAAGATCTCCGCCCGCCCCGGATACTTCTGCGCCAGCAGCGAGGGCAGGCTGCGCGGCAGCACCTCCGCCTCGTCGCGGGCCGGGACGATGACGGCCACGGGCGGCCACCGGCCGGGGTCGCGGCGGTCCGGAAGACGGACGTCGGCCCGCCAGAAGAATCCGTGGCACACCGCCAGCCACGCCCACGCGGCCAGCGAGGCGGTTGCGATCCAGCTGAGCACACTCATCGCCGCAGTCTCCCGCACCCGTGGCCCGCAACGGGGGAGCCGTGCCGTACCCGGCGGGCCGGGGCCACGTAGTCTTGGCTCGTGAAGATCGCCCTCCTGGATTCCGGGATCGGCCTGCTGCCCGCCGCCGCCGCGGTGCGCCGCGCCCGTCCCGACGCCGACCTGGTGCTCTCCTGCGACCCCGACGGGATGCCGTGGGGTCCGCGCACGCCCGACGACATCACGGCGCACGCGCTGGACTGCGCCCGCGCGGCGGCCGCCCAGCGTCCGGACGCGCTGATCGTCGCCTGCAACACGGCGTCCGTGCACGCCCTCGACGTGCTGCGCGCGGAACTCGAGCCCGGTCTGCCGGTCGTGGGCACCGTGCCGGCCGTCAAGCCGGCGGCCGCCACGGGCGGCAGCGTGGCGATCTGGGCGACGCCGGCCACCACCGGCAGTCCCTACCAGCGGCGGCTCATCGAGGACTTCGGGCTCGGCGCCGACATCACCGAGGTGCCGTGTCACGGGCTGGCCGACGCCGTCGAGCGGGCCGACGAGGACGCCGTCGACGCCGCGATCGCCGCCGCGGCGGCCCTCACCCCTCCCGGTGTGCGGGCCGTGGTGCTGGGCTGCACACACTACGAACTGGTCGCCGAACGCATCCGTGCCGCGACCGCACATCCCCTGCAGGGGCCGGCCCGGATGTTCGCCTCGGCACCCGCCGTCGCCGCTCAGGCCCTGCGCCGGGCCGGCAGCCCGGGCCCCGGCCCCGGGGACCGTCCGCCGGGCGGCCTGACGGTGCTGCTCAGCGGCCGCCCGGGCCCGCTGCTCGCACCGGCGGCCGCCTACGCCGAAGGGCGCCTGCTCGCGGCCGTCAGCCCGGCCCGGAACTGATTCCCCCGCGCCGCCGCGGCGCGTGGGCAGACCTGGGCGCGTACGCTGCCGGATATGGACGACCGCGCGCGCAGCGACGCGGCGCACGGCTCCCGCCCCGCCGGCGCCGCGCTCACCGAGGTCTGGACCGGACACGCGACCAACCGCATGCAGTGGCTGCTGGCGCCACTGGGCGCGGGCTGCGTCGCCCTGGGCGTGGTGCTGGCCGTCTCCACCGCCTGGGTCAGCGGACTCGCACCCTTGATCATGGCGGTCGTGGGCCTGCTCGCCGCCGGGCTGCTCGTGCTCTTCGGCACGCTCGCTTTCGTTCATGTGCGGGTGCGTGTCGACCACGAGGTGCTGGAGGTCCGCTGCGGCCACGCGGGACTGCCGCGCCGCCGGATCCCGCTGAGCGACGTCGTGGCGGCGCACCATGCCCGTGAGGTCACGCCGCGGCACTGGGGCGGCTGGGGCTACCGCTGGCGGCCGGAGCGTGGCACCGCCGTCATCGTCCGGCGCGGCGAGGGCCTGGTGGTCACTCTCGGCGACGGCCGGAAGTTCACGGTGACCGTCGATGACGCGGAGGCCGCGGTGCGCCTCATCAGACACCGGCTGGGGCTGCCTCCCGCGGCGGGAGCCGGGCGCCCCGCCGGGGCGTGAGAACACGGCGCGCGGAACCCGTAGAGTCGCGGCATGGCCACTCCCGACTTCATCCGCCGGCTGCGCGCCAGCGCCGGCCGGCAGCTGTTGTTCCTTCCCGGCGTGAGCGCCGTCGTGCTCGGCGAGGACGGACGCGTGCTGCTCGCGCGCCGCGTGGACACCGGACGCTGGTCGGTGATCGGCGGCATCGCCGAGCCGGGGGAGCAGCCCGCCGACACCGCCGTGCGCGAGGTGCTCGAGGAGACGGCCGTGCGGTGCGTGCCGGACCGGGTGGTGCTGGTGCAGGGGCTGGATCCGGTCTGCTACCCCAACGGGGACCGGTGCCAGTTCATGGACATCACCTTCCGCTGCCGGGCCGTCGGCGGCGAGGCCCGGGTGGCCGACGAGGAGTCCCTGGAGGTCGGCTGGTTCGCGCAGGACGCGCTGCCGCCCCTGGAGGAGTTCGCGCTGACGCGCATCAAGCGGGCACTGGAGGAGGGCCCGGCCTGGTTCGAGCCGGGCCGTCCCCTGTGGGAGGAGCCGTCCGGCGGTCAGTAGCCGCTGTTGGGCAGCAGCACCGCGAGTTCCCGTGCGGCGTCCGTGAGCGGCTCCAGCAGCTCCAGCAGCTCGGTCACCGGCATCCGGAAGGCCGGTGCCGCCACGGACAGCGCGGCGCGCGCGGTGCCCTCCGGCCCGAGGACGGGCACGCCCAGAGCCCGGATGCCGGCCTCGTGCTCCTCGTCGGCCAGGGCGTGGCCCTCGGCCCGCACCCGGGCGATCTCCTTGCGGAAGTCCTCGCGGTCGGTGATCGTGTTCGGCCCCAGGGGGGTCAGCGCCACGGACTCCACCAGCTCCTCTCGCACCTTCTCAGGTGCGAAGGCGAGCAGCACCTTGCCCATGGACGTGCAGTGCGCGGGCCCGTGCTTGCCCGGCTCGCCGCGTACGCTGACCTGCTGCGGGCCCGCCACGTAGTGGATGTACAGCTGGCGGTCCCCGTCCAGCGCCGACATCAGCACCGCCTCGCGTGAGATCTCGGCCAGCCGGCGCATCACCGGGAGGGCGACTCCGGAGAAGCCGTGCGTGTGCGCGACGCGCTGGCCCAGCTGGTACACCCGCAGGCCGAGCGTGTAGTGCTTGGTACGGGTGTCGAACTCGACGAAGTTGTCCCGGGTGAGGGACTTCAACAGCCGGTAGCAGGTGCTGGTGGGCAGCCCGGAGTCGCGGGCCAGCTCCGAGAGCGTGACGCCGGCCGCGCGCTCGCCGAGCAGCCCCAGGACGTGCAGGGCCTTGCCCACCATGTCGGCGGGCGGAGTGGGGTTCACCATGCGCCCATCTTTTCACATCGTGGCAACTGATGCCTCCATTCGGAAACAAGCCATTGACACGGCGTGCGACGGCCACCATGCTCTTCCCAAGTCACGGCATGGCTTGCCACGATACGAAAAAATCAGTCGTGAAGCTCACCCGAAGAAAGGCTTCCGATGGCCTCCCATCCCTCCACGGCACCGGCCGCCGCCCCGGCCGCCTCGCTGAGCGCCCGCCGCTGGACACGGCTCATGCCCGTCGTGTTCGTCACCTACAGCTTCGCCTACCTGGAGCGCTCCAACTTCTCCATGGCGGCCGCCGGCGGCATGGCGGACGACCTGCACATCACCGGTTCGGTCTCGGCGCTGCTGGGCTCGCTGTTCTTCCTCGGCTACTTCCTCTTCCAGATCCCCGGCGCCATCTACGCCGAGCGGCGCAGCGTCAAGCGGCTCATCGTCTGGTGCCTGGGCGTGTGGGGCGTGCTGGCCACCGCGCAGGGCCTGATCCCGAACGTGCACGTGCTGATGGTGGTGCGTTTCCTGCTCGGCGCGTCCGAGGCCGCGGTGCTGCCGGCCATGGTCATCTACATCACCCACTGGTTCACCTCCGGTGAGCGCGGGCGAGCCAACACCTTCCTGATCCTGGGCAACCCCGTCACGGTGCTCTGGCTGACCGTCGTCTCCGGCTACCTGGTCCAGTGGGTCGGCTGGCACGGCATGTTCATCGCTCAGGGCATCCCGGCCATCGCCTGGGCGTTCTTCTTCCACCGCTTCGTCGACGACCACCCGCGCGACGCGAAGTGGCTCGGCGAGAAGGAGCGCACCGACGTCGAGGCCGCACTCGAGGCCGAACAGCGCCGCATCGAGCCCGTCGGCGGATACCTGGCCGCGCTGCGCTCCCGCAACGTCGTGCTGCTCTCCCTGCAGTACGCGCTGTGGAGCCTGGGCGTCTACGGGTTCGTCTTCTGGCTGCCGTCCATCGTCAAGCAGGGCAGCGACGAGGGCATCGGGCTGACCGGCCTGATCTCCGCCATCCCCTACCTGCTCGCCTGCCTGGCCATGCTCGGCAACAGCCGCGCCTCGGACCGCACCGGCCGCCGGACGGTCTTCGTGTGGCCGTGGCTGACACTCGCCGCCGCCGCGTTCTACGGCTCCTACCTGCTGGGCGACGCCTTCTGGCTGTCCTTCCCGCTGCTGTGCGTCGCCGGCGCCGCCATGTACGCGCCCTACGGTCCGTACTTCGCGGCCATCCCGGAGTTCCTGCCCCGCGGGGTGAGCGGCGCGGCGGTCGCGCTGGTCAACTCCTTCGGTGCGCTGGGCGGGTTCGCCGGCAGTTACCTGGTCGGCATGCTCAACGACGTCACCGGATCCACCGCCGCGTCCTTCCTCACCATGGCGGGCTGCCTGCTGGCGGCGGCCGTCCTCACCGCCCTGGTGCGCGCCCCGAAGATGGTCGACGGCGCCGTCCTCATCGGTCAGGAGGCCTGAGAAGCAGGCATGCGCATCGCACGAATCGCCCATGCCTCGGGCGTCGACCACGCCCTGCTGGAGGACGGGACGGCACACCTGATCGCCGACCCGTTCTCCCCCGGCGGCCGCCGGCTCCGGCCGCTCGGCCGCCGGGTGGACCTCAGCGCCGCACGGCTGCTGGCACCGACACAGCCGCGCACCGTCGTCGGGATGGCGCACAACACGGGGGAGGAGGACCGCCGGCTCCCGCCGCAGGCCTTCCTCAAGCCGGCCCGCTCGGTGATCGGGCCGGGGGAGACCGTGCCGCTGCCGCCGACGGCCGGACACGTCGACGCCGAGGCGGAACTCGCCGTCGTGCTCGCCGGACCGCTGCACGGGCACACCCCGGCCACCGTCCACCACGCCGTGTTCGGCTACACCCTCGCCGACGACGTCACCTCGCGCGACCTGCAGGCCAGCGACCCGCTGTGGACGTCCGCCAAGGGCCAGGCCGGCTTCACCCCCCTCGGCCCGTGGATCGAGACCTCACTGAGCCTGGCGCAGGCGGACGACCTCGAGCTGAGCCTCCGGGTCGACGGCGAGCAGGCCCCGCCTGCCGGCACCGCGAACCTGGCCCGCGGTGTCGCCGAGATCCTCTGCCACCTCGCCGGCTACCTGCCGCTGGGCCCCGGCGACGTGGTGCTCACCGGAGCGCCCGGCCGGCCGCTGCCGCTGCGGCCCGGCAGCCGCGCCGAGATCTCCGCCGAGGCGATCGGCACCCTCGCCCACCCCGTCGCACGACCGCCGGCGCCGCAGCCCCGCGCCGCCCGGCCCGCCACCGAAGGAGCCACGTGACCACCCCCCTGCAGCCCCCGGCCCCCGACGCCGTGACCTTCGGCGAGGTGATGGCCATGTTCGTCGCCGACGAGACCGCCCCGCTGTCCCGGGCGCGCCACTTCACCCGCGCGCTGGCCGGCGCGGAGGTCAACGTCGCGACCGGACTGGTGCGGCTGGGACACAGCTGCGGCTGGATCGGCCGGGTCGGCGACGACCCGCTCGGCGCGCACGCCGTCGCCGAACTGCGGGCCGACGGCATCGACGTCCGCCACGTCACCGTCGACGCCGACGCGCCGACCGGCTTCCAGCTCAAGAGCCGCACGGCGGACGGCGAACCCGACGTCGTGTACTTCCGGAAGAACTCGGCCGGCAGCCGGCCGGCCGACTCGCCGGCCGTCGACGCCTACCTGCGCGGCGCCCGCCATCTGCACGTCACCGGCATCCCGGCGGCCCTGTCCGCCCAGGCACGCCGGTTCACCGTCCGGGCCATGCAGGTCGCCCGGGAGGCCGGCCTGACCATCTCCTTCGACCCGAACCTGCGACCCGTACTGTGGCCGGGAGAGCAGGAGATGACCGAGGTCGTCAACGCACTGGCATGCCGCGCCGACTGGGTGCTGCCCGGGATCGAGGAGGGCCGGCTGCTGACCGGCGCCGCCGACGCCGCCGGAGTCGCCCGGTACTACCTCGAACGCGGTGTGGGCCGCGTCGTGGTCAAGGACGGCTCCCGCGGCGCCGTGCTGGCCGAGGCGGACGGCAGCCACACGCAGGCCGCCTTCGACGTCGACGCCGTCGACAGCGTCGGTGCAGGCGACGGCTTCGCCGCCGGACTGATCAGCGCACACCTCGACGGGCTCGACGCCCCCGAGTCGCTGCAACGCGCGGCCGCCGTGGGCGCGCTGGCCACCACCAGCCACGGCGACCGGGACGGCCTGCCCCGCCGCGCCGCCCTCGACGCCGTCCTCGCCGACCGCGTCGCCGCCTGACCACCAGCTCACCCCCCCCACGAAGGAGACGGGCCGATGGCCCTGCAGATCCAGATCGCCCTCGACCGCATGCCGCTCGGGCGTGCCGTCGACCTCACCGGCCGGGTCGCGCCCTGCGCCGACTGGATCGAGGTCGGCACCTCACTGGTCAAGGAGTTCGGCATGAGCGCGGTGCGCGCCGTCGTGGACGCCGCCGGCGGCGTGCCCGTCCTCGCCGACCTCAAGACCGCCGACGACGCCGCCTACGAGTTCACCCTCGCCTTCGACGCCGGCGCCTCCTCGGCCACCGTCCTCGGCATCGCCTCCGACGCCACC
>DASSBO010000194.1:0-10099 GCA_035698655.1 Streptomyces sp. | reverse complement strand
GGAGCACCGGCGCCGTCGGCCCCCGGCTCCTTCCCCGGTTCCTCGGGCTTGACCCCGATGCCCAGCTTCTCCTTGATCTTCTTCTCGATCTCGTTGGCCAGGTCGGGGTTGTCCCGCAGGAAGTTACGGGAGTTCTCCTTGCCCTGGCCGAGCTGGTCGCCCTCGTAGGTGTACCAGGCGCCGGACTTGCGGATGAAGCCGTGTTCCACGCCCATGTCGATCAGGCCGCCCTCACGGCTGATGCCCATGCCGTAGAGGATGTCGAACTCCGCCTGCTTGAACGGCGGCGCGACCTTGTTCTTCACGACCTTGACCCGCGTGCGGTTGCCGACGGCCTCCGTGCCGTCCTTGAGGGTCTCGATCCGCCGGATGTCGAGCCGCACGGAGGAGTAGAACTTCAGCGCCCGCCCGCCGGTCGTCGTCTCGGGCGACCCGAACATGACGCCGACCTTCTCGCGGAGCTGGTTGATGAAGATCGCGGTCGTCTTGGACTGGCTCATCGCACCGGTGATCTTGCGCAGCGCCTGACTCATCAGCCGGGCCTGCAGGCCGACGTGGGAGTCGCCCATCTCGCCCTCGATCTCCGCGCGCGGCACCAGGGCGGCCACGGAGTCGATGACGATCAGGTCGAGCGCGCCGGAGCGGATCAGCATGTCCGTGATCTCCAGCGCCTGCTCGCCGTTGTCGGGCTGGGAGAGGATGAGGGAGTCCACGTCGACACCGAGCTTCTTGGCGTACTCGGGGTCCAGCGCGTGCTCGGCGTCGACGAACGCCACGGTGCCGCCGGCCCGCTGGGCGTTGGCCACCGCGTGCAGCGTCAGCGTCGTCTTGCCGGAGGACTCCGGCCCGTAGACCTCCACCACCCGGCCCCGCGGCAGACCGCCCACACCGAGCGCCACGTCCAGCGCGGTCGATCCGGTCGAGATGACCTCGATGGGTTCGTTCGGCCGCTCGCCCAGGCGCATCACCGCGCCCTTGCCGAACTGTCGTTCAATCTGCGCGAGCGCGGTGTCGAGCGCCTTCTCGCGGTCGTTACCTGCCATCGGTGCCACCCGGCTGTTCGTTTGAGTCGATCGCTTCACGTCCACCGACGCTAGCGGCTGCCACTGACAATGGGCCCGGATCCCGCTCCCGCGTCACCCCGGCCTCTGTATGAGAATGGCTGTTCGAATTTTGTGTCAAGCGGAACGCACCAAAGGAGCACGGAACCTCACCGCTTGTCGGCGGGCACGTCCACCGCGCTGCACACCGCCCGCCACACGTCCTTCGCCTCCCAGCCCTCCCGCAGCGCCTCGTGGACCGTACGCCCGCCGAGTTCCGCCATCACGTGGTCCCGGGCGAAGGAGTCGGCGTACGCCGACCCGAAGTGGTCCGCCATCCGCTGCCAGAAGTCCGTCAACCGCATGCGGCCAGTATCGCCGGTCACCCCTGGGGCACCCGGACCACGGGCGGACGGGAGCGGACGCCGGCAAGGGAGCCGCAGTCATGGGGATGCCGCAGGCACCGGACACTGCCCTCGATGCAGTCGAGGGTGTGGTCTTCGACACCGACGGCGTGATCGTCGATTCCACGGGGCTGCACGCACAGGCCTGGAAGGAGGCGTTCGACCCGTGCCTGGCCGAGGCCGGGCAGCAGCCGTTCGACGCCGACGGCGAGTACCTGCGGTGGGTGGACGGCAAGCCCCGCCTCGACGGGGCGGCCGACCTGCTGGCCGCGCGCGGCGTACGGCTGCCGGCCGGCGGGCCGTCCGACCGGCCGGGCACCCGGACCGTGCACGCCGTCGCAGCACGCAAGGAGGCCGCCTTCCGGCACCGGCTCGACGCCGACCCGGTGCCGGTCTTCCGGGGTTTCCTGCGGCTCGTCCAGGTACTCGGCCGGCGCGGGACGGTCCTGGCCGCCGTGTCGTCCTCACGGCACGCGCCGGAACTGCTGGTCCACGCCGGGGTGCGGGAGGTGTTCGCCGCGGTGGTGGCGGGAGACGACGCGGCGCGGCTGGCGCTGGCGGGCAAACCGGCGCCGGACCTGTTCCTCGAGGCCGGCCGGCGCCTCGGCGTCCCGCCCGAGCGCTGCGCCGTCGTGGAGGACGCACTCGCGGGCGTGCAGGCAGGCCGCTCCGGCGGCTTCCGGCCGGTGATCGGCGTCGACCACGGCAGGCGCCCCGGCCACGCGGCGGGGCTCCGCGCGCACGGAGCGGACCTCGTGGTCACGGACCTGGCGGAACTCGCACCACGGGCGGAAGGTGAGCGGTGATGACGGAGGACGACTCCGCCCTGTGCCTCCCGGGCGGTGACGCCTGGACCTGGACCTACGAGGGATACGACCCGGACCGGGAACGGCTGCGTGAGGCGCTGTGCACCCTGGCCAACGGCTACCTGGCCACGCGCGGCGCCGCACCGGAGACCTGGGAACCGGGCCCCGCGCACTACCCCGGCACCTACGTCGCGGGCTGCTACAACCGGCTCGGCTCGCACGTCGCCGGACGCGACGTGGAGAACGAGGACCTGGTCAACCTGCCCAACTGGCTGCCGCTGCGGCTGCGGGTGCGCGGCGACACGGACGACCGGCACAGCCCCTGGCTCTCGCCGGACACCTGCGAGGTGGAGGACTACCGGCTCTCGCTGCACCTGCGGGACGGGACACTCACCCGGCGCATGCGGCTGCGGGACGACGCGGGCCGGGTGACGACCGTGCACCAGACACGTCTGGTGCACATGGGCGAGCCCCACCTGGCGGCGCTGCGCACCGAGGTGACCGCGGAGAACTGGTCGGGCACGGTCGAGGCGGAGTCCCGGATCGAGGGGGACGTGCGCAACACCGGCGTCGAGCGGTACCGGAAGCTGGCCGACCGGCATCTGACGGACTGGTCGACGGGGACCGAGGCCGACGGCGTCATGTGGCTGCGCTGCCGGACCGGCCGGTCCGGCATCCGGGTCGCGCTGGCCGCACGCACCACCGGGCCCTGGTCGGTGGACGCACGGCGGCGCGGCGACCGCTCCGTCGACGAGATCCTGCGGGCACGGCTCGACCCGGGCGGCACCGTGACGCTCGACAAGACCGTCGGCGTGTACACGTCCCCGGCAGGCGACGGGGACGACCCGACGGCCGCCGCGATCGGGCAGGTACGCGACGCCGCCGGCTTCACCGGACTGCTGACGTCCCACAGCATGGCGTGGATGCACCTGTGGCAGAGCGCGCAGCTGGAGGTGCCGGGGCAGGCGGGGCGGATCCTGCGCCTGCACCTCTTCCACGTCCTGCAGACCCTCTCCCCGCACACCGCCGCGCTCGACGTCGGCGTCCCCGCACGCGGCCTGCACGGAGAGGCCTACCGCGGCCACGTCTTCTGGGACGAGCTGTTCGTCCTGCCCTACCTGAACCTGCACTTCCCGGACGTCTCCCGCGCCCTGCTGTACTACCGGCACCGCCGGCTGGGGCAGGCCGTGCGGAACGCGGCGGCCGCCGGGCGGCGCGGCGCGATGTACCCGTGGCAGAGCGGCAGCGACGGCCGGGAGGAGACGCAGACGTACCACCTGAACCCGCGTTCGGGGCGCTGGCTGCCCGACCACTCCCACCTGCAGCACCACGTCGGATCGGCCGTGGCCTACAACGTGTGGCAGTACGCACAGGCCACCGGCGACACCGGTTTCCTGCACGGACCGGGCGCGGAGATGCTGCTGCAGATCGCCCGGTTCTGGGCCGACGGCGCCGCATGGGACCGCGACCGCGGCCGCTACCGGATCCGCGGCGTGATGGGCCCGGACGAGTACCACGACGCCTACCCGGGCGCGGAGCGGCCCGGCATCGACGACAACGCCTTCACCAACGTCACCGCCGCCTGGGTGCTGTGCCGCGCACTGCAGCTGCTGGGGGACCTGCCGGACCGGCGCAGGCGGGAGCTGACCGAGCAGCTGGCCCTGGACGCGGCGGAGACGGACCGCTGGGAGGAGGTCTCCCGGCGGCTGTACGTCCCCTGGCACCACGGCGTCATCGGCCAGTTCGAAGGCTACGCGGAGCTGGAGGAACTCGACTGGGACGGCTACCGGGCGCGGTACGGCGACATTCACCGCCTGGACCGCATCCTGGAGGCCGAGGACGACCGGGTGACGCGCTACCAGGCGTCCAAACAGGCCGACGCGCTGATGCTCGGGTACCTCTTCCCGGCCCGCCGGCTCGCGGACCTCTTCGCGCGGCTCGGCTACCGCCTGGACGACGAGGTGTGGCGGGCCACCACCGACTACTACCTGGCCCGCACCAGCCACGGCTCGACGCTCAGCAGTCTCGTGCACGGCTGGGTGCTGGCCCGCGCCCACCGCGAGGAGGGCTGGGCGCACGTCCGCCGGGCGCTGCTCAGCGACGTCGCCGACGTCCAGGGCGGCACCACGCCCGAGGGCATCCACCTCGGCGCGATGGCGGGCACCCTCGACCTGGTACAGCGCGGCCTGACCGGTCTCGAGGCGGATGAGGACGCGCTGCGCCTGGCCCCCGTGCCCGTCTCGCAGCTGCCGCAGTTCGAGCTGTCCGTGCGCTACCGGGACCGGTGGGACGTCCACCTGCGGCTGCGGGACGGCTGCCTGCACGTCGGCGTCCCGCTGTCCTCCGAGGAGCCGCTCACCGTCGAGGTCGGCGGCCGCACGGTGCGGGTGCCGCCCGGCAACGTCCACTCGCTGGACCTGCGGCGCGAGCGGTGTCAGCGCCCGGGTGCACGATGGGGGCATGGCTGACGAACGGGCCACCCCGGCCCTCGACGCGTTCTCCCCCGCGACCCGTGCGTGGTTCGCGGGGGCGTTCCGTGCGCCGACGGCCGCCCAGCAGGGCGCGTGGCAGGCGCTGGCCGAGGAGTCGGACGCCCTGGTGGTCGCCCCCACCGGCTCGGGGAAAACGCTCGCCGCCTTCCTCGCCGCACTGGACCGGCTGGCCTCCGCTCCCCCGCCGGCTGATCCGCTGCGGCGCTGCCGGGTGCTGTACGTCTCGCCGCTGAAGGCGCTGGCCGTCGACGTGGAGCGGAACCTGCGCAGCCCGCTGACCGGCATCCGGCAGCAGTGCGTCCGGCTCGGCCTGCCCGAGCCGGACGTCCGCGTCGGCATCCGCTCCGGGGACACCCCGGCCAGCGAGCGGCGCTCCCTGGCCCGCCGCCCGCCCGACATCCTGATCACCACGCCCGAGTCGCTGTTCCTCATGCTCACCTCGGCCGCCCGCGAGGCGCTGGCCGGCGTCGAGACGGTGATCCTCGACGAGGTGCACGCCGTGGCCGGCACCAAGCGGGGTGCCCACCTCGCGCTGTCCCTGGAGCGGCTGGACCGGCTGCTCGACCGGCCGGCCCGCCGCATCGGCCTGTCGGCGACCGTGCGCCCCGTCGACGAGGTCGCCCGGTTCCTCTGCCCGCAGCGCAAGGCCACCGTCGTGCAGCCCGAGGCGGGCAAGGAGTTCGACCTGTCGGTCGTCGTGCCCGTGCAGGACATGGGCGAGCTGGGCGGTTCGCCCACCCCCGACAGCGGCGTCGCCGACGGCTCCCCCTCGATCTGGCCCTCGGTGGAGGAGCGGATCACCGACCTGGTCCAGGCCCACCGCTCCACGATCGTCTTCGCCAACTCCCGGCGCCTCGCCGAACGCCTGTGCAACCGGCTCAACGAGATCGCCTACGAGCGGGCCACCGGCGAGTCCGTCCCCGAGGACCACTCGCCGGCCGAACTCATGGGCGGCTCCGGTGCGGCGGCCGGCGCCCCGCAGGTGCTGGCCCGTGCCCACCACGGCTCGGTGTCCAAGGAGCAGCGCTCCCAGATCGAGGAGGATCTCAAGGCCGGCCGGCTGCCCGCCGTGGTCGCCACCTCCAGCCTGGAGCTCGGCATCGACATGGGCGCGGTCGACCTGGTGATCCAGGTCGAGTCGCCGCCGTCGGTCGCCTCCGGGCTGCAGCGTGTGGGCCGCGCCGGACACCAGGTGGGCGCGGTCTCGGCCGGCGTCGTCTTCCCCAAGTACCGCGGCGACCTGGTGCAGGCGGCCGTGGTCACCGAGCGGATGCGTGAGGGCGCCATCGAGTCGCTGCGCATCCCGGCCAACCCGCTGGACGTGCTGGCCCAGCAGCTCGTCGCGATCACCTCGATGGACACCTGGGACGTCGACGAACTGCTGGCCGTGGTGCGCCGCGCCGCGCCGTTCTCCTCACTGCCGGAGTCCGCCTACACCGCGGTGCTCGACATGCTGGCCGGGCGCTACCCGTCCGATGCCTTCGCCGAACTGCGCCCCCGGCTGGTGTGGGACCGCGTCGCCGGAACCGTCACCGGCCGTCCGGGCGCGCAGCGGCTCGCGGTGACCTCGGGCGGCACCATCCCCGACCGGGGGCTGTTCGGGGTCTTCCTGGCCGGCGCCGACCCGAAGAAGGGCGGCGGGCGCGTCGGCGAGCTGGACGAAGAGATGGTCTACGAGTCCCGCGTCGGCGACGTCTTCACGCTGGGCACCACCTCGTGGCGCATCGAGGACATCACACGGGACCGGGTGCTGGTCACGCCGGCGCCGGGCGTCCCCGGGCGGCTGCCGTTCTGGAAGGGCGACCAGCTGGGCAGGCCGCTGGAGCTGGGCCGCGCCCTGGGCGGCTTCCTGCGCGAGATCGGCGCCCTCGCGCCCGAGGCGGCGCGCGCACGGCTGAGCGCTGCGGGGCTCGACGAGCTGGCAGTCGACAACGTCCTCGCGTACCTGACCGAGCAGCGCGAGGCGTGCGGGCATGTCCCCGACGACCGCACCATCGTCGTCGAACGCTTCCGTGACGAGCTCGGCGACTGGCGGGTGGTCGTCCACTCGCCCTTCGGCGCCCAGGTGCACGCCCCCTGGGCGCTCGCGCTGGGCGCGCGGCTCACCGAGCGGTACGGCATGGACGCCCAGGTCATGCACGCCGACGACGGCATCGTGCTGCGCCTGCCGGACACCGACCTCTTCGACGCGGATCCGCTGTCCGACGGCTTCGGCGGCGGCGCGGCCGGAGACGGCGGGCAGCCGCCGGTCGGCGTCTCCGACGTGCTCTTCGACAAGGGCGAGGTCGACCAGCTGGTCACCGACCAGGTCGGCGGCTCGGCACTGTTCGCCGCCCGGTTCCGGGAGTGCGCGGCCCGCGCCCTGCTGCTGCCGCGGCGCAACCCGGGCCGCCGCACGCCGCTGTGGCAGCAGCGGCAGCGCGCCGCCCAGCTCCTCCAGGTCGCAAGCGAGTTCGGGTCCTTCCCGATCGTCCTGGAGGCCGTCCGGGAGTGCCTGCAGGACGTCTTCGACGTCCCCGGCCTGACCGAGCTCATGGGCGACGTCGAGGCCCGCCGGGTCCGGATGGTCGAGGTGACCACGCCCGAACCCTCGCCGTTCGCCCGCTCGCTGCTCTTCGGCTACGTCGCGCAGTATCTGTACGAGGGCGACTCGCCGCTCGCCGAACGCCGGGCGGCCGCGCTGTCCCTGGACTCCCGGCTGCTCGCCGAACTGCTCGGCCGGGCCGAGCTGCGGGAGCTGCTCGACGCCGACGTGCTCGCCGAGCTGGAGGCGGAGCTGCAGTGGCGCACCGAGGACCGCAGGGTCAAGGACGCCGAGGGCGTCGCCGACCTGCTGCGGCTGCTCGGCCCGCTCACGACCGAGGAGCTGACCGCGCGCGGCGCCGAGGAGCAGTGGGCCGCCGACCTGGCGGGCGCCCGCCGCGCGATCGGCGTCCGGATCGCCGGGCGTGAGCACTGGGCGGCCGTCGAGGACGCCGGCCGGCTGCGCGACGCGCTGGGCGCGGCCCTGCCCGTCGGCGTCCCCGAGGCGTTCACCGAACCGGTGCCGGACCCGCTGGGCGACCTGCTCTCGCGCTACGCGCGCACCCACGGCCCCTTCACCTCCCATGCGGCGGCCGCCCGTTTCGGCCTGGGCACGGCGGTCGCCGAGGGCGCGCTGCACCGCCTCGCCGCGGCGGGCCGGCTGGTGCAGGGCGAGTTCCATCCGGCCGGCTCCGGCCAGGAGTGGTGCGACGCGGCCGTGCTGCGGCGGCTGCGCAGGCGGTCGCTGGCGGCGCTCCGCGAGGAGCTGGAGCCCGTGCCGCCCACCGCGCTCGCCGCCTTCCTGCCGCAGTGGCAGCATCTGGACACCGGCAGCCTCCGCGGCATCGACGGGCTGGTCCGCGCCGTCGAACAGCTCCAGGGCGCACCGGTCCCCGCCTCGGCGCTGGAGAAGCTGGTGCTGCCCGGCCGGGTACGGGACTACTCCGCCGCCCTGCTGGACGAGCTCACCACCTCCGGCGAGGTGGTGTGGGCCGGTGCCGGCGCGCTGCAGGGCAAGGACGGCTGGGTGTCCCTGCACCTGGCCGATGCCGCGCCCCTGCTGCTGCCGCCGCCCCTCCCGCTGGAACTCTCCCCGCTGCACAGGTCGGTGCTGGACGCGCTGCAGGGCGGCTACGGGCTGTTCTTCCGGCAGCTCGCCGAGCAGGTGCGGGCCGCGCACGACGACGTGAGCGAGACGCAGTTGGCAGACGCCCTGTGGGAGCTGGCCTGGTCCGGCCGGCTGACCAACGACACACTCTCCCCGCTGCGTTCGCTGCTCGGCTCGGGGCGCACCGCCGGTGCCACCGCGCACCGCGCCAAGCGGGCGGTCCCGCGCGGCCGGTACGGCACGCTCACCGGATCGCTGCGCCCGGCGGCCTCCCGCAACGGTCCGCCCACCGTCGCGGGCCGCTGGTCGCTGCTCCCGGGCCGGGAGGAGGAGCCCACCCACCGGGCGCACGCCCTGGCCCGCACGCTGCTGGACCGGCACGGCGTGGTCACGCGCGGCGCGGTCGCCGCCGAGGGCGTGGAGGGCGGCTTCTCCGCGGCCTACCGGGTGCTGTCGGTCTTCGAGGAGAGCGGCCAGGCGCGCCGCGGCTACGTGGTCGAGGGCCTGGGCGCCGCGCAGTTCGCGATGGACGGCGCCATCGACCGGCTCCGCGCCGTCCACCAGGGCCGGGAACGCGCGGCCCCCGCCTTCGGCTGGACGGACGGCTCCCGGCCCGCCGGCGGCGGGCCGGTGGTGCTGGCCGCGGCCGACCCGGCCAACGCCTACGGCGCCGCCTTGCCCTGGCCCGAGCCGCCGGACGGCACGACGCACAAGCCGGGCCGCAAGGCCGGGGCCCTGGTGGTCCTCGTCGACGGCGAGCTGGCGCTGTACATGGAACGCGGCGGGCGCACCCTGCTGGCCTGGCCGGCCGAGGCAGGCGAGGTCCGGGGCCAGGACGCGCGGCTGCAGGCCGCCGTCGAGGCCCTGGCGGGCTCGGCGCGCCAGGGACGACTGGGCACGGTGACGGTGGAGCGCGTCAACGGCGGGTCGGCGCTGCAGTCCCCGCTCGGTCCGGCCCTGGAGGCGGCCGGCTTCCACGCCACCCCGCGCGGCCTGCGCCTGCGCGCCGCGTGAGGAGGGAGCCATGCCCGAGGGAGACACCGTCTGGCGCACGGCCCGGCGGCTGCACGAGGCGCTGGCCGGCGGTACGGTGACGCGCTGCGATCTGCGGGTGCCGCAGCTGGCCACCGTGGATCTCACCGGCCGTCGGGTGCTGGACGTCGCCTCGCGCGGCAAGCATCTGCTGACCCGCTTCGAGGGCGGTCTCACGTTGCACTCCCACCTGGGCATGGAGGGCGCCTGGCAGGTCCGCTCGACGGGCGGCCGACGGTCTCCCGGCGGTCCCGCCCACGAGATCCGCGCCCTGCTGGGCACCGTGGACCAGCTGGCGGTCGGCTTCCGGCTGTCGGTACTGGAGCTGCTGCGTACCGCCGGTGAGGACGCCGTCGTCGGCCGGCTGGGCCCGGACCTGCTGGGCGACGACTGGGACCCCGAGGAGGCGCTGCGCAGGCTGTCGGCCGACCCCGCACGCCCGGTGGGCGAGGCGCTGCTCGACCAGCGCAACCTGGCCGGCATCGGGAACGTCTACCGCTCGGAGCTGTGTTTCCTGGCGCGGGTGCCGCCCTGGACGCCGGTCGGCGAGGTGCCCGCCCCGGCGCGGCTGGTGGCGCTGGCCCGCCGGCTGCTCGTGGCGAACCGCGACCGGGTGCGCCGCAGCACGACCGGTGAACTGCGCCGGGACCGCGAGCTGTACGTCTACGGCCGTGCCCGCCGGCCGTGCCGCCGC
>DASSBO010000193.1:0-3077 GCA_035698655.1 Streptomyces sp. | reverse complement strand
CGCGACGCCGCAGCTCTCCGGCAGCAGCACCTGCCCCGGCTGCACGGCGAACGGCGTCAGCCGCACCCCGTCCGGCGCGAGTGCCTCGGGGAACCGGACCGGGCGCTCACTGCCGAGCACGCACCAGCCGAGCCGCTCGGTGCCCGGCGCGTCGGAGCGGACGAGCAGCAGGCCGC
The DNA here is from genome assembly GCA_035698655.1 of Streptomyces sp. Taxonomy (GTDB): domain Bacteria; phylum Actinomycetota; class Actinomycetes; order Streptomycetales; family Streptomycetaceae; genus Streptomyces. The sequence continues at coordinate 2,901 of DASSBO010000193.1, read as the reverse complement.
TGTCCGGGTCGGCCAGCAGCAGCCGGTCGTCGCTGTCCTCGGTCAGTTCCAGCAGCGGCGTGACGAGCCCGCCGGCCGCCAGGTCGACCACGACCGTCTTCGTCCGCGGCCGCCCGCCGTCCGTGCCCGGCGGCTGCGTGCGGTCCAGGGCGAGCAGCCGCCCGTCCGGATCCAGCCAGGCGCCGCCGGCGCACACGCCGGCCACCTGCGCGACCTGCTGCGGCCGGCTGCCGTCACAGCCGTCCGTCAGCTGCCACACCGCCGTGACCGTCTCCGGCCCGTCCGTCTGCGTCAACGCGTAGACGGAGCGCCCGCCCGGCGTGGGCGGCAGCAGCCGAAGCCCGGCGTCCGGCACCGAGCCCAGCGGGACTTCGCTCGTACGCGGCCCGCTGGGGTAGAGCAGCACCAGATCGTGCCGCCCCTGAACCGGGCGGGCCAGCAGCACCCGCCCGTCCGCCAGCGGCAGCACCCGGCTGCCGGGCTCCTCGGGTTGCGCGCCCGGCAGCGGCACCGCGTACGGCTCGGGCCCGCCGAGCGTCCAGCGCTCCGGGAACCAGCCCTCCCGCGTACCCGGCGCCACGGTCAGCCGGGCGGCATAGGAACCGTCGGCCGCGATCACCAGACCGCGGTGCCCCGTCGCGTCCTGCCGGCCGACCGCGGACTCCGTCGACTCCGTGGCACAGACAGTCATGACCCGATCACCTCCGGCCATGACGCTAGGCGGCACGGAACGGGCCGGACAGGGCGTCCCGCCACCCTTCACGCATAAGGGTGGTGCCGAACCGATTCCCCTGTGGTCACGCCGTCGGCTGTGATTTGCTCCCGCCCCCGAGCGGGACCCGGGCCGGCCTCCCCGGCCCTCGACGGTGCGCCCCCGTCGGAAGGTAGCCTTTCCCCGTGCCCGTACTCTCCGACGTCATCGCCGCGCTCGACGCCCTGTGGCCACGCGAGCGCGCCGAGCAGTGGGACGCCGTCGGCACGGTCTGCGGAGACCCGGACGCGCAGGTCAGCCGGGTGCTCTTCGCCGTCGACCCGGTCCAGGAGATCGCCGACGAGGCCGTCACCCTCGGCGCCGACCTGCTCGTCACCCACCATCCGCTCTACCTGCGCCCCACCTCGACGGTCGCCGCCGACACCTTCAAGGGCCGCGTCGTGCACGCCCTGATCCGGCACGGCGTCGCACTGCACGTCGCGCACACCAACGCCGACCGCTCCGACCCGGGCGTCTCCGACGCCCTGGCCGCCGCGCTCGACCTGCGGGTGGTGCGCCCCCTCGTCCCGGACCCGGCCGACCCCGACGGGCGGCTCGGCCTGGGCCGGGTGTGCGCGCTCGACCACCCGCTCACCCTCGCCGAACTCACCCGCCGCGTCGCCGAGTCGCTGCCCGCCACCGCCCAGGGCGTGCGGGCGGCCGGCGACCCGGAGCAGCCGGTGCACACCGTCGCGGTGTGCGGCGGCTCCGGCGACGGCCTCTTCGACGAGGTGCGGGCCGCCGGCGTCGACGCCTACCTGACCGCCGACCTGCGGCACCACCCCGCCTCCGAGGCCCGCGAACACTCGCCCCTCGCGCTGCTCGACGCCGCGCACTTCGCCACCGAGTGGCCGTGGTGCGAGCAGGCCGCCGCGCAGCTCGACGCGATCTCCGAACGGAACGGCTGGGACCTGCGCACGCACGTCTCCCGCACCGTCACCGACCCCTGGACCGCCCACGCGGCGCCGTCCACCGCCCGATGAGACCTCCTGGAGCCCCCAACTGAACGCCGCGCCCGCCGACCAGATCCGCCTCCTCGACGTCCAGGAGCTGGACATCCGGCTCAGCCAGCTCGCGCACCGGCGTAAGACGCTGCCCGAGCACGAGGAGATCCAGTCCCTGGAGGCCGACCTCACCCAGCTGCGCGACCTGCTCGTCGCCGCGCAGACCGAGGAGAGCGACACCACCCGCGAACAGACCAAGGCCGAACAGGACGTCGACCAGGTGCGCCAGCGCGCCGCCCGCGACCAGAAGCGGCTCGACTCGGGCGCCGTCACCAACCCCAAGGACCTCAACAGCCTGCAGAGCGAGATCGCCTCGCTCGCCAAGCGGCAGAGCGACCTGGAGGACGTCGTCCTGGAGGTCATGGAACGCCGCGAGGCCGCGCAGGCGCGCGCCGCCGAACTCGGCGAGCGCGTCGAGTCCGTGCAGGCCAAGGGCGCCGACGCGACCGGCCGCCGCGACGAGGCCGTCGCCGGCATCGACGCCGAGCGCGCCACGGTCGCCAAGGAGCGCGACGTCGTCGCCTCCTCCGTGCCGGCCGACCTGCTGAAGCTGTACGAGAAGATCCGCGAGCAGCAGGGCGGCGTCGGCGCCGCCAAGCTGTTCCAGCGGCGCTGCGAGGGCTGCCGCCTCGAGCTCAACATCACCGAGCTCAACGAGGTGCGGGACGCGGCGGAGGACGCCGTGCTGCGGTGCGAGAACTGCCGCCGCATCCTGGTCCGCACGCCCGAGTCCGGTCTGTGATGGCTGCCCGTCGCTTCGTCGTCGAGGCCGACGGGGGCTCCCGCGGCAACCCCGGCCCGGCCGGCTACGGCGCCGTGGTCTGCGACGCCGCCACCGGCGGAGTCCTCGTGGAGACCGCGGAGTACATCGGCCGCGCCACGAACAACGTCGCCGAGTACCGCGGCCTGCTCGCCGGGCTGCGCGCCGCCCACCAACTCGACCCGACGGCCGAGGTGTCCGTGCGGATGGACTCCAAGCTCGTCGTCGAGCAGATGTCCGGCCGCTGGAAGATCAAGCACCCCGACATGCGGCCGCTCGCTCAGGAGGCGCGCGGCATCTTCCCGCCCGGGTCCGTGACCTACGAGTGGATCCCGCGCGAGAAGAACAAGCACGCCGACCGCCTCGCCAACGAGGCCATGGACGCG
>DASSBO010000192.1:0-5534 GCA_035698655.1 Streptomyces sp. | reverse complement strand
GTCCGTTCCGGAGTCCGGACAGGCGGCTGCGCGGTCACGGTGCCCGGGAGAGCCTGAGGAAGGAAGAGGAGACAGGTGTCGGCTCCAGACCTGCTCGTGGTCGTCGATCCCGCCGCACGGTCGGTGGACGGGGAGTCCGTGCGGATCGCCCGCGACGTGCTGTGCGCCGGCGGGCGCGGTGTGAAGGTGTGCCTGCCGGCGGACGGGGAGGAGGCCGAACGCGCGCTGGCGCGGCGCGGCAGTCGCCGGCCGGTCGTGGTGGGCGACGACCGGGCGCTGCTGCGCACGGTGCGGCTGCTGCACCGCGAGCGGGACCTGGACGGCTGCGCGCTGGGGATGGTGCCGGTCGGCGCGGCCGGCCAGGTGGCGCTGGCGCGTGCACTGGGGGTGCCGCTCTCACCGGTCGAGGCGTCGCGGGCGGTGCTGAGCGGGCGGGACGAGGGCCGGGACCTGCTGGTGGACGACAGCGGCGGCGTCGTGCTGCGCGCGGTGCGGATACCGGCCGGGCTCGCCGGCGCGTCGCCGGGCCCGCCCGCGGGGCGGCCCGACGGGCCCGGGGCCGCGCGGCGGCCCGACCCGTCCGGGCCGCTGTGGGGCCCGCCGCTGCGCGGCTGCCGCCGGCTGGTGCAGACGCTGGCCCGCCCGTTGCACGGGCACGACGCCGGCGAGGCGGGCGCGGACCGGCTGCGCGTCGAGGTGGACGGGACGCTGCTGGCGGACCTGGACCGGCCGGTCGAGCAGTTGTGGCTGGCGCCCGGCGGCGACGGGCTGGCGGAGCTGGCGTTGCGGCAGCGCTCGTGCGCGGAGGTGCGGGTGCGGGCCAAGTCGGTGACGGTGTCCGGGCCGGACTTCCGCTACCGCGCGGACGTGCTGCTGGGCGGACCGGTCCGCGGCCGCACCTGGACGTCGATGGCGGACGCGTGGCACCTCACCCTGCCGCAGCCGCAGCAGCCCTCGGCGGCCTGAGGGGCATGAGCCCCCTGGAGGCGGACGGCCCCCTCCGCCGTCCGCCCCGGACAGGTGCCCCGGGGGTGCCGTCAGGCGGGCAGGTCGCGCCGGCGCAGGCCCGCCAGGCCGAAGGCGGTCAGCGCCGCGGCGACGGCCGTCAGGACCAGCAGCGGCGGCCAGGAGACGTCGGCCGCCGGCAGGCGGGGGACGTGGCCGTAGGGCGAGAGGTCCTTCAGCCAGTCCGGGAAGCGCAGGATCTCGCCGAGGTAGCCGACCACGAAGCCGTACACCGGCACGATCCACGCCGCCGCCGTCGCACGCGGCACCCAGCCGTAGAGCGTCAGCGCGACCCCGGCCGTCACCCACAGGGCGGGCGCGTAGGCCAGCGAGGCGGTGACCAGGTCGCCGACGAGCCGGCCGTCGCCGGTGGCCGCGGAGCCGGTCAGCCCGAAGCCCAGTCCGCCGAGGACGAGGACGGCCGTGCCGCCCACCGTCGCGACCGCCAGGTGGGAGGCGGCCCACCGGGTGCGGGACAGCCCGGTCGCGAGCAGCGGCTCGGCGCGCCCCGCGCCCTCCTCGGCGCGCGGCCGCAGCGCGGCCATCACCACGTGCACGGACGCGACGACGGCGATGACGACCATCACCGTCGAGGCGAAGGCCTCGGCGACCGTGCGTCCGCCGAGGGCGGCGAGCTGGTCCTGGAGGGCGTCGAGGTCGCCGATGACGTCGTCGATGTCGCCCAGGATCGACCCGTACATCGCGCCGAGGACGAACACGCCCGCACCGAAGGAGGCGAGCAGTCCGCGGTGCAGCCGCAGCGCCATGCCCAGCGGGTGGCCGAGCAGTGCCGAGGCGTGCGCGCGCCCGGCGCGGGTGGCGCGCAGGCCGGCGCCCACGTCGCGCCGCACGCTCAGCGCGAAGCCGGCGGCCACCAGTACGCCGGTGGCCGCGAGAGCGAGCAGCAGCGGCCACCAGCGGTCGTCGAGGAACGGGTAGGTGCGCTGCGCCCAGCCGATCGGGGAGAGCCACGAGAGCCACTCGTCGCCGACGTCGCCGGCGGCGCGCAGCATGTACGCGGCGAGGATCACGGCCAGCGCCGTGCCGGACGCGCCGCGCGAGTGCCCGGTGATCTGCACGGTGACGGCCGCGAGGGCGGCGAAGACCAGTCCGACGGCGGTGTGCGCGGCGCCGTAGAGCAGGGCGCCGCCCCAGCTCAGCCCGGACGCGCCGAGGCACACGCCGAGGAGCAGCCCGACGGCCACGTCGGTGACGGCGGCTGCGGCGAGGGCGGCGGCCAGGTGCGCGTGCCGGCCCACGACGGAGGAGCGGAGCAGTTCGGCGCGGCCCGTCTCCTCCTCGGTGCGGGTGTGCCGGGCGACGATCAGCACGCTCATCAGGGCGACGAAGACGGCGACGAAGCTGATCAGCTGGTGGCTGAGCATGGCGCCGTAGGTGTAGTCGGACAGGTAGTGCCGCGGGCCGGTCATCGCGATCGCGGCGGGGCTGTCGGCGGCCGCAGCGGCGGTCTGCCGGTCGGCGGCGGCCGGGTAGCTCTGCCGGAACGCGTCGAGCGAGGCGATCGTGGTGACGAGGAGGGCGGCGGTCCACACGGGGATCCGGATGCGGTCGCGGCGCAGGGCGAAGCGGAGCAGCGTGCCGGTGCCGGCGAGCGCGTCGCGGGGGCCGGCGCCGCCGGCCGGGGCCCGTCCGGAGGTGCGGCGGGTGTCGTGGGCGGACGGCCGGCCCGGGGTGGTGGCGGTGCTCATCGGGCCGCGCTCCCGTTCCCGTCGCCGTTTCCGTTCCCGTTGCCGGCGGCGGCGAGTTCGTCGCCGTAGTGGCGCAGCATCAGTACTTCGAGGGTCGGCGGGTGGCTGGTCAGGCTGCGCAGCCCGGCGGTGCTCAGTGCCCGTACGGCACCGTCGAGGTGCGCGCCGTCGACGGCGAACCGGACGCGTCGCGGATCGTCGTCTGCGCGCCGCACCTCGTGGACGCCGGGCAGGGTCTCCAGCGCGTCGACGGGCCGCTCGGTCTCGGCCTCGATCTCGGTGCGGGTCAGGTGCCGCATCTCGCCGAGCGTGCCGGACTGCACGACGCGGCCCTTGCGGATGATGCTGACCCGGTCGCACAGCTTCTCGACCTGGGCGAGGATGTGGCTGGAGAGCAGCACCGTCTTCCCGTCGGCCTTGGCCTGGCTGATGACGTCCTGGAAGACGACCTCCATGAGCGGGTCGAGCCCGGCCGTCGGCTCGTCGAGCAGCAGCAGTTCGGCGTCCGAGGCGAGGGCGGCGACGATCGCGACCTTCTGCCGGTTGCCCTTGGAGTAGGTGCGGCCCTTCTTGGTGGGGTCGAGCTGGAAGCGCTCGAGCAGTTCGTCGCGGCGCCGGACATCGAGGCCGCCGCGCAGCCGGCCGAGCAGGTCGACGGCCTCGCCGCCGGTCAGGCCGGGCCACAGTTCGACGTCGCCCGGCACGTAGGCGAGGCGGCGGTGCAGCGCGACGGCCTCGCGCCACGGGTCGTGCCCGAGCAGCTGCGCGGCCCCCTCGTCGGCGCGCAGCAGGCCGAGCAGGATGCGGATGGTGGTGGACTTCCCGTCGCCGTTGGGGCCGAGGAATCCGTGCACCTCTCCGGTGCCGACGCGCAGGTCCAGACCGTCGAGGGCGCGGGTACGTCCGAAGGTCTTGACGAGGCCGGACACCGAGAGAGCGGTCGTTGCCTTGGTCATGTTCGCGAAGCTACACTAACTTCAGAAATTTGTGAATCTACAGAACGGTTAGGATCGACCGCGGACGCGTGAACTGGGGAGATGCACAGCTGTGAACGACGAGACGACTTCGGTGCCGGCCGACTACGCGACCCGTGTCTCGCCGTTCGTCGAACGGTTCGCCGCCGACATGACGGAGGCCGGCATGCAGCGGATGGCCTCCCGCGTGTTCGCCTGCCTCCTCGCCTCCGAGGAGGGCGCCCTCAGCTCCGCCGAACTCGCCGACCGGCTGCAGGTCAGCCCGGCCGCGATCTCCGGGGCCGTGCGCTACCTGTCACAGGTGCACATGGTCAGCCGGGAACGCGAGCCCGGCTCACGCCGCGAGCGGTACCAGGTGCACGTCGACGTCTGGTACGAGGCGCTGACCGACCGCGACAGCACCCTCGTCCGCTGGTCGAACACGCTGCGCGCCGGCGCGCAGGCTCTCGGGCCCGGCACCGCCGCCGGCCGGCGGCTGACGGAGACCGAGGCGTTCTTCGACTTCATGAAGGGCGAACTGGCGGACATGCTCGAGCGCTGGCGCGCACACCGCGACCGGCTGCGCGAGGAGGCCGGACACGGCGGCTGATCACGGCCGGGGCAGCGGACGCACCGCGAGGACGGCGATGTCGTCGGCGTTGTCGGCGCCCAGCCCGATGAGCAGTTCGTCGCAGAAGACGTCCAGCGGCTCGCGGGCGAGCGCCGCGGTGTGCCGGCGCAGCCGGTCCAGGGACGTGCCGAGGGACTCGTCGCGGCGTTCGATGAGCCCGTCGGTGTACAGCAGTACGGTCGAGTCGTCCGGGAGCACGGTGGCGGCGTCCTGCCGCGGCTCGTCGGGCTCCACGCCCAGCATCAGTCCCGCGCCGCCTTCGAGATAGCGGGTCTCGCCGTCCCGTGTGGTGAGCAGCGGCGGCGGGTGCCCGGCGGAGGAGTGCCTCAGCTCCCAGGGGCCGGGCCCCGAACCGTCCAGCACGGCGTACAGGCAGGTGCCGGTCGCCTCCTGGGAGAGCGTGTGGTTCGCCATGTCCAGTCGGCGGAGCACCATGCCGGGGGGCTCCTGCCGGTCGACGGCGACCCCGCGCAGCATGCTCCGCAGCTGGCTCATCGTGACGGCCGCGTCCAGGTCGTGACCGGCGACGTCGCCGATGACCAGGGCCGTCTCCCCGTTGGGCAGCACGAAGCCGTCGTACCAGTCGCCGCCGACCTCGGCGGTGGTGGCGGAGGGCGCGTACCGGGCGGCCAGCCGCAGGTGCCCGACGTCGGGCAGGGTGGGCAGCAGCGAACGCTGCAGGCGTTCGGCGATGTGCTGGGTCTCCTGGTGCAGGCGGGCGTTGTCCACGCCCAGGGCGAGGCCGCCGACCAGGTCGCCGATCATGGACACCTCGCTCTCGTCGAACGGCCGTGTCCCGCACGCGCGGGCCACGGTCAGGGCGCCGAAGACCGTCCGCCGGGCCCGCAGCGGTGCGACGACGGCGCTGCTCGCTCCCCACCGCTCGAACGGCTCCAGGTGCCGGGCCTCCAGCGGCGTCCTGGCCTGGCTCGGGCGCGGCATCTCCGTGAGCAGCAGCGGCCCCGCGCCGTGCAGCACCCTGGCGAGCGGCTCCCGCTCGGTCTCGGACACCGGCGGCAGGGTGCCCAGGTGCACGTCGGCGGGCAGCTCCCGCGGATCCCGGTGGACCACGCACACCCGGTCCACCCGGTCGTGCTCGTCGACCAGGTCCACCACGCACCAGTCGGCCAGTCGCTGCGTCAGGATCCGGCACACCCGCCGAAGCCCGTCCTGCAGAGTCGGGCTGCTGCTCAGCGCCGTGCTGCTGTCGACGAGCAGCGAGAACCGGTCCAGCTC
>DASSBO010000191.1:0-4777 GCA_035698655.1 Streptomyces sp. | reverse complement strand
GTCCCGAGCAACCCGCCGACGGCGGCGGCGACCGGACAGAAGCGCTGCTGCGCACCTTCGTCCGCGACGGCCGACTGCGCGCGGTCCCCGCCCAGTTCGAGCGGCGCCGCGTCGTGCTGCGCCACATGGTGCACGGCTCGTTCCGCCCCGGTGTGACGTACACCGAGAAGCAGGTCGACGCGACGCTGAAGGACTGGTGCGCGGGCTCGACCACGGACCACGTCACGATCCGCCGCTACCTGATCGACCTGTGCCTGCTCTCCCGCGAGGACGGCGGCCCGTACTGGCTGCGCGACGACGCGTTCTAGGACGCCGGTGCGTCGCGCATCCGGCGCAGCGGTGAGCAGAGCACGAACAGGCAGGCCGCCCACACACCCAGTGCGCACACCAGCAGCGTGGCCCGCAGACCGAGCCAGCTGCCGAGCGCCCCGCCGAAGAGAGCGCCGAGCGGAATCATGCCGAAGGAGACCCACAGGTTGGAGGCGTTCATCCGGCCGAGCAGGGCGGGCGGGCAGATCCGCTGGGTGTAGGCACCCATCGTCGAGTTGAACAGGACGGCGTTCGCAGAGAGCGCGGTCAGCCCAAGCCCGTACAGGGCGACGCCCCAGCCCGAGGTGGCCAACGGCATCAGCAAGTAGAGCGGCCCGGGTGCGGTCATCGCCACCCAGATCACCCGGGCCGAGCCGATACGGGCGGCCAGCGGGTGCGCGTACAGCCCGGTGAGCAGGCCGCCGACGGTGCCGGAGGAGAACACAAGGCCGACGACAAGCGGTGAGGCATGCAGCTCCTCGACGAGGAAGACGACCTCGATGCCGGTCATTGCCACGACGAAGAAGTTGTTCGTGGCGCTACAGGCAAGCAGTCGACGCAGGATCGGGTGGCGGAGCACGAACGACAGGCCCTCGCGCACGGCGGCACAGAAGGGCACCCGTTCCTCCCCCGCCACGTCCGCTTCGGTCGTACCCGTGTCAATCGACGCCAGGAGGCATGCGCTGAACAGAAACGACACCGCGTCCGTCAGCACGGTACGGGCCGCTCCGATCAGCCCGGTGAGCAGGCCGCCCAATGCCGGGCCGGCCAACTCTGCGACCGACTCGCTCGTCTCCAGCTTGCCGTTGCCCTCGACGAGTTGCTCCTCGCTGACGAGCAGCGGCAACTGCGTGCGGTAGGCGACGTTGAAGAACACCGTGAGCACACCGCACAGCAACACGACGACGTAGAGCTGCGCGAGGGTGAGCGTCCACACCAGCGCAGCGAACGGCAGGGACGCCATCAGTGCCATACGCGTCAGGTCACAGACCACCATGAGCCGACGCTTGCGCACCCGGTCCACGAACACACCGGCGGGCAACGCGAAGAAGACGTACGGCAGCCACGCCAGAGCGGTCAGCAGCGACACCTCGAAGATGGAGGCGTGCAGGACGGTGAGGGCCAGCAACGGAACGGCGACGCCCGAGACGCGGGTTCCGGTCTCGCTCAGCGTCTGCGCGCCGAAGAGCAGCATGAAGTTCCGATGGCGCCACAGCGAGCGGGTGGACGGCTTGTGCGCGGCCGAGTTCTCCCATGTCGTGGTCGTCTCGGTCACGGCGTCGTCCGTTCGGTGTGTCGGTCCGCGCTGGCGGGCACCGCGACGTTACTCGCGGTCCGGATCGCCATGCAGCCGGTTTTCCACCGATGCGAGCGGCCGTGACGGTGGCGGTACTTGACTCTGCCAGTAATCGTTGCCACTTTCGGGTGGGCGACGTCGCGGCGGGCGCGGCGCGTCGAGGGGAGGCCGCGTGGGTGCGACGGGTACAAAGACGCGGGAGCGGCGGGTGCGGGTCGCCGAAGGCGTCGAGTTGAGCGTGCTGGAACGCGGCGACGCGGGCGCGCCGACGGTCGTGCTCGTGCACGGCTACCCGGACTCCAAGGAGGTCTGGTCACCGGTGGCCGAACGGCTGGCCGGCCGGTTTCACGTCGTGCAGTACGACGTCCGGGGCTGTGGCAAGTCGACCGCACCGCGGCCGCTGCGTGGCGGGTTCACCCTGGAGAAGCTCACCGGTGACTTCCTGGCGGTGGCCGACGCCGTCAGCCCGGAGCAGCCCGTGCACCTCGTCGGGCACGACTGGGGGTCGGTGCAGGGCTGGGAATTCGCGACCGTCGCCGCGACGAAGGGCCGCCTCGCGTCATTCACCTCGATCTCCGGGCCGTCGCTCGACCACTTCGGCCACTGGATCGCCGGCCGGCTGCGCCGCCCGTCCGCGCGGGGCGTCGGTCAACTGCTGGGCCAGGGCGCCAAGTCCTGGTACGTGTACATGCTGCACACGCCCGTGCTGCCCGAACTGGCCTGGCGGGGCCCGCTGGGCCGGCGCTGGCCGGACCTGCTGCGGCTCATGGAACGGGTGCCGTCCGACGGCTACCCCACCGCGTCGCTGCCCGACGACGCGGCGCACGGCGCCTGGCTGTACCGGGACAACGTCCGCCGCCGGCTGCGCCACCCGCGCCACGACTGCACGGCGCACGTGCCGGTGCAGCTGATCACGCCGACCGGTGACGTCTTCCTCAGCCCGCACCTCTACGACGACCTGGAGCGCTGGGTCCCGCACCTGACCCGCCACACCCTCCCCGCGAAGCACTGGGTGCCCCGCACCCGCCCCAACGAGATCTCCACCTTCATCGCCGAGTTCGCCGCCGAAAACCGGGTGCCCGCGACCGGCTGACCGCAGCATGCTGTCCGGCGTGAACGCACAACGCACCGTCCGCATCTCGAAATGCCTCGCCAAGCACCTGCGGCACGAGCCGCAGGGCATCGGCATCACACTGGACGCGCACGGCTGGGTGCCCGTCGACGAGCTGCTGCGGGCCGCCGCCGCGCACGGTTTTCCGTTCAGCCGCGCCGAACTGGAGGAGGTCGTCGCCTCCAACGACAAGCAGCGCTATGCCCTCGACGCCGGCCGGGAGCGCGTCCGCGCACAGCAGGGCCACTCGGTGCCGGTGGAACTGGATCTGCCGGTGAGCGAGCCGCCTCCGTGGCTCTACCACGGCACGGTCCCGCGGTCCCTGCCGGCGATCCGCCGCGACGGGCTGCGCCCGATGAACCGGCACGCCGTGCACCTGTCGCCTGACCGGGAGACGGCGAAGCGTGTCGGGTCGCGGCGCGGCCGGGCGATAGTGCTGCCCGTCGACGCCGGGACCATGCACGCCGACGGGCACGCCTTCCGGCTGAGCGGCAACGGCGTATGGCTGGTGGACGCGGTCCCCGCCTCGTACCTGTCGTTCAGCGGGACGTCCGGCCGATAGGCTGCGGCTGTTCGGGAACGACGGGGACAGGACAGACGCGTGCCGATCTTCGTGGCCAGGTTTCTCCAGGCGTGGCGCCGGCGGGTGCACGGCTGGCGGGCGGCGCTCGCCGTCACGCTGTTCGTGTTCGCCACCAGCTGGCTGTTCATGTGGCTGGCCGAGCCCGCCTCGAACGAGATCACCGCGCCGGAGAACTACTGGTGGTGGTTCCTGGTCACCGGCGCCACCGTCGGCTACGGGGACTACTTCCCGGAGACGGGCTGGGGCCACCTCGTCGGCGGGTACGTCATCGTCGGCGGGATCGTCGCCCTGACCATCCTGTTCACCGAGCTGGCGTCCCAGATCCAGTCCGCGAAGGGAAAGCGCATGAAGGGCGTCGTCGACCTGGACGTCAGCGGCCACCTCGTCCTCCTCGGCTACACGCCGGGCCGCACCGAGCGGATCGTGCGGGAGCTGCTGATCGAGGACCGGGTGCCGCAGATCGTGCTGTGCGCGTGGGAGGACCTGCCCGAGCATCCGATGCCGGAGCAGGAGCACGTGTTCTTCGTGCGCGGCGACCTGACGGACACCGAGGTGCTGCGCCGGGCCTGCGTCGGAGCGGCCGACACCGTCGTGATCGACGCGCGCGACGACAACGAGACGCTGGCCGTCGCGGTCGCCGTCGACAGCGTGCACCCGGACGGCCATCTGGTGGCCGCCCTGCGGGACATGAACCGCTGCCGGCACCTGCGGTACGTGAACCCGACCGTGCAGTGCGTGCAGTGGCACATGCCGAACCTGCTCACCGAGGAGGCCCTGGATCCGGGCATCACCGAGGTGTACGCGGAGCTGATGAGCAGCGGCGGGGGCGGCAACACGTACTCGCTGCGGCTGCCGGAGTCGCTGGCGGGGCAGTCGTTCGGCGAGTGCCAGACCCGGTTCGGGCGGGAGCACGGCGCGACGGTGATCGCCGTCCGGCAGGGCGACGGCATGGCCGTCAGCCCGGCGTGGGACGAGCCGCTGCAGCGGGACGCGGTGCTGTACTACCTGGCCGACCACCGCATCGACGCCGCCGGGCCGGCCTGAGAGTGCTTGCGTAGGCTCGACGCATGCGTCTGAGCACCGTGATCCTTCCCGTACGCCGCTGGCACGACGGCGGCCGCGACCAGTGGGTGCATGCCGAGGAGCTCGGCTTCCACACCGCCTACACCTACGACCACCTGTCGTGGCGCGAGCCGTTCCGCGAGGGCACCTGGTTCGGCGCCGTGCCGACGCTGACGGCCGCGGCCACCGCGACGCGGCGGATGCGACTGGGCACCATGGTCACCTCGCCGAACTTCCGGCACCCGGTGACGCTCGCCAAGGAACTGCTGACGCTGGACGACGTCAGCGGCGGCCGGATCACGCTGGGCATCGGCGCCGGCGGCTCCGGATTCGACGCGACCGCGCTGGGTCAGGAACCGTGGACTCCGCGCGAGCGTGCCGACCGGTTCGGGGAGTTCGTCCCGATGCTGGACCG
>DASSBO010000190.1:0-2698 GCA_035698655.1 Streptomyces sp. | reverse complement strand
CCGCCGCCGTGCTCGTCACGCCGTCGGAGATGCTCGCCGAGGCCGTCACCGACGCGCTCAAGACACAGGTCGCCGCCACCAAGCACCGGGAGCGGATCACCGCCGCACTGGCCGGCCGGCAGTCCGGCATCGTGCTGGTCGACGACCTGGAGCACGGCCTGGCCGTCGTCGACGCCTACGCTGCCGAACACCTGGAGATCCAGACCGCCGACGCCGCCGCGGTGGCCGCCCGGGTCCGCAACGCCGGCGCGATCTTCGTCGGCCCGTGGGCGCCGGTCTCGCTCGGCGACTACTGCGCCGGTTCCAACCACGTGCTGCCCACCGGCGGCTGCGCCTGCCACTCCTCCGGCCTGTCCGTGCAGTCCTTCCTGCGCGGCATCCACGTCGTGGACTACAGCCGGGACGCGCTCGCCGAGGTCACCCACCACGTGGTCACCCTCGCCGACGCGGAGGACCTGCCCGCGCACGGCGCCGCCCTCAAGGCCCGGTTCGACTGGAAGGTGCCGCGTTAAGTGACCGGCCTGGACGACCTCCCGCTCCGGGACGAACTGCGCGGCAAATCGCCCTACGGTGCGCCGCAGCTCGACGTCCCGGTCCGGCTGAACACCAACGAGAACCCCTACCCGCTGCCCGACGAGCTCGTGCAGCGCATCACCGAACGGGTCGCCGAGGCGGCGCGCACCCTGAACCGCTACCCCGACCGGGACGCGGTGCTGCTGCGCACCGAACTCGCCCGCTACCTGAGCCGCACCGGCGGCCACCACGTCGGGCCCGCCCAGGTGTGGGCGGCCAACGGCTCGAACGAGGTGCTGCAGCAGGTGCTGCAGGCTTTCGGGGGACCCGGACGCACCGCGCTGGGCTTCGACCCGTCCTACTCGATGCACGCGCTGCTCGCCCGCGGCACCGGCACCGGCTGGGTCTCCGGGCCGCGCACCGACGACTTCCGCATCGACGTCGAGGCCGCCCGGCGCACCATCGCCGAGGTCCGTCCCGAGGTGGTGTTCGTCTGCTCGCCCAACAACCCCACCGGCACGGCCGTCGACGCCGAGACGGTCACCGCGCTGTACGACGCCGCCCAGGCCGCGCGGCCCAGCATGGTCGTCGTCGACGAGGCGTACGTCGAGTTCAGCCACCGCCCCTCGTTGCTGCCCCTGCTGGAGGGCCGGCCGCACCTGGTGATCTCGCGCACCATGTCGAAGGCCTTCGGCGCGGCCGGGCTGCGGCTGGGCTACCTCGCGGCGGCGCCCGCCGTCGTCGACGCGCTGCAACTGGTGCGGCTGCCCTACCACCTGTCGGCCGTCACCCAGGCCACCGCGCTGGCCGCGCTGGAGCACACCGATACGCTGCTGGCGTACGTCGACCAGCTCAAGGCCGAGCGGGACCGGCTGGTGGCCGGGCTGCGCGAGGCCGGCTGCGAGGTGACCGCCTCGGACGCCAACTTCATCCAGTTCGGCCGCTTCGACGACGCCCACGACGCCTGGCGGCAACTGCTCGACCAGGGCGTGCTGGTACGGGACAACGGCGTGCCCGGCAGGCTGCGGGTGACCGCGGGCACCCCGGCGGAGAACGACGCGTTCCTGAACGCGGTAGCGAAGCTGACGCAAGGAGAGAACCGATGAGCCGCGTAGGGCGCGCGGAGCGCACCACGAAGGAGACCTCGGTCGTCGTCGAGATAGACCTCGACGGGACCGGCCGTGCCGACATCGCCACGGGTGTCGGCTTCTACGACCACATGCTCGACCAGCTCGCCCGGCACGGTCTGTTCGACCTGACCGTGAAGACCCAGGGCGACCTGCACATCGACAGCCACCACACCATCGAGGACACCTCCCTCGCGCTGGGCGCCGCCTTCCGGCAGGCCCTCGGTGACAAGAAGGGCATCGTCCGCTTCGCGAACGCCGCCGTACCGCTGGACGAGTCCCTCGCGCAGGTGACCGTCGACCTGTCCGGCCGCCCCTACCTGGTGCACACCGAACCGGACGGCATGGCCCCGATGATCGGGCCCGAGTACGACACCACGATGACCCGGCACATCCTGGAGTCCTTCGTCGCCCAGGCGCAGGTCGCCCTGCACGTGCACGTGCCCTACGGACGCAACGCGCACCACATCGTGGAATGCCAGTTCAAGGCGCTGGCCCGCGCGCTCCGGCTGGCCGCCGAGATCGACCCGCGGCAGCCCGGCGTCCCCTCGACCAAGGGAGCCCTGTAGCCGTGACCGGCCTGTCCACCGTCCTGATCTTCCTCGGCCTGTTCCTCCTCGGCGGAGCCTGGTCCTTCCACCGGCAGAAGCTTCCCCGCGGCGTCGTGGTGGTGCTCGGCATCGGCGCCGCGATGTCACTCCTCGCCGGCGTGCTGCGCCTGGAGGTATGGGCATGACCACGAAGCACGTCGTCGTCTTCGACTACGGCTTCGGCAACGTGCGCTCCGCACAGCGCGCGCTGGAACGGGCCGGCGCGGACGTCGAGATCACCCGCGACTACGAGGCCGCCATGGCCGCCGACGGGCTGCTCGTCCCGGGCGTCGGCGCCTTCGCCGCCTGCATCACGGGGCTGCGCGAGGCCCGCGGCGACTGGGTCGTCGGCCGCCGGCTGGCCGGCGGCCGGCCCGTGCTGGGCATCTGCGTCGGCATGCAGATCCTCTTCAGCCGCGGCGTCGAACACGGCGTGCAGGCCGAGGGCCTGGACGAGTGGCCCGGCAC
>DASSBO010000189.1:0-2708 GCA_035698655.1 Streptomyces sp. | reverse complement strand
GGCGAGCGCACCCACCCCGTAGGTCACGGCGTCCACGGCGAGGACGGCCCCGCGCCCCAGAACGCCGTGACGAAGCCGGCCACCGACGGGCCGGCCACCGAGGTGACCGAACGGGCCAGCCCGAGCAGCGCGTTCGCATCGCCGAGCCGGCTCGGGTCGCGCACCAGCGCCGGGACGAGCGCCCCGAGACCGGGCATGAACAGCCCCTCCCCGAGGCCCCAGATGGCGACCAGGGCCGCCATCGCCCACACCGGTGGGTCCGGCAGAAGCAGCACGCCGGCGAACGCGGCCTGCGTGCCGCAACGCAGCACCTCGGAGCCCAGCATGACGCGCCGCGCACCCACCCGGTCGGTGACGACGCCGCCGACCAGCAGCACCAGCACGATCGGCAGGATGCGCGCCGCCGCCACACCGCCGAGCTCGGTGCCGCCACCGCCGTTGTCGAGGACGGCGAAGGCGACCGCGACGGTCGCCATCGAGGAGCCCAAGAGGGAGACCGCGTACCCGAGGAAGAACCGCCGGAAGCCGGGCTCAGCAAGCGCGGCCAGCCGCCCGTCCGGCCTGCGCTTGTCGCCTGCCATGGACGGGAGTGTGCCGACGCAGCAAACAGCTGCGCAAGGGTTTCCGAGGCGAAACTTGAGCGAGGAGACATCAATTTTTCACCGCCCTCAATCAAGCGCAGTAAATCAGTCTCTTTACTGCGCTGACATGCGCTCGAGACGCTAGTCTGCCACCAGGAGGTCGGTCACAGCCGCTGTGATTTACTGCGCTCATCGGAGAAGGCGGGAACATGGTCTCTGCACCTGTCGAGTACGCGGTCGCCGCCGAGCGCTACCTCGCGGCCGCGGGTCTGAGCGCCGGGTCCCGGCGCGTCTACGGGATCGCGCTGGCCACCTGGGCCTGGCTGCTGGCCGGCCGCTCCGCACCGGCGGGCCGGGAGCGCCGCCGGGCGCGGCCGCCCGTGCTGCCGCTCGCGCTCCTCGACGGCCCGCGGGCCGCCGGCCGGGTGCGGGACGCCTTCGAACGGCGCGCCGCCGACGCCGACCCGCGGACCGTGAACCGCGAACTGTCTGCGCTGCGCGGCGCCGTCGCGTGGTGGCGGGCACAGGGCTGGCTGACCGCGGATCCCACCGACGGCCTGCGGCCCCTTCCCCGCCCCGCGCCGGCCTCCGTCCCGCCGGACGCGGACGAACTGCGGGCACTGTTCGCCCTGCGGGTGCCGCTGCGCGACAAGACGCTGTGGCGGCTGCTCCACGAGTCGGGCGGCACGGTGGAGGCCGTGCTGGCACTCGACGTCGACGACCTCGACCTGCCCGCCCGGCAGACCCGCGCAGGCACCGGCCGCCCCGCCCTGCGCTGGGGCGCGGGCACGGCCCGGCTGCTGCCCCTCCTCGTCGCCGGGCGCACCGAGGGCCCGCTGTTCCTCACCGACCGCCGCGCCCGCCGCGGCGCGCCCCGCGCCGACCGCTGCCC
Organism: Streptomyces sp.; assembly: GCA_035698655.1. GTDB lineage: Bacteria > Actinomycetota > Actinomycetes > Streptomycetales > Streptomycetaceae > Streptomyces. The sequence continues at coordinate 1,235 of DASSBO010000189.1, read as the reverse complement.
GTACACCGGACGCGCCCGGCTGTCCTACCGCCGCGCGGCGGAACTCTTCGCCGACGCCACCCGCCCGCTGGACCCCACAGGCCGCGGCTGGACCCTTCGCCGCCTGCGCACCTCCTGAAGATGCCGTTCCCCGGTGGATCTGTTTCCCTGGAAGGAGAGAGCAGCAGCTCACAGCGGCTGCACCATGCGCAAGGAGTGATCATGGCTGAGGACGCAGAGCGGCAACGCCTTCAGCAGATGCGCGACAAAGCGCGGCAGCTCACCGAGTCGGCGGAGCAGGAGAAGGACCCCAAGGAACGGGAACGTCTCCGCGCCAAGGCACACCGGCTGGAGAGCCAGAGCGCAGAGGAGAGCATGGAGCGCGGAGGCGACATCTTCCCGTCCAGCTGACACCGCCCCACCACGCACCGCAGCGGCCCACGGCCTCCGGCCCGGCCCGGTCGAGTGAGGCCGGCGGGGGTCAGGCGCCGACTGTGCCGTCGACTGCCTCGCGGAGGAAGTCCGCGTGGCCGTTGTGGCGTGCGTACTCGTGGATCATGTGCAGCATGACCACCCGCAGGGAGACGTCCTCCTTCCACTTCGGCTGGTGGCCGGTCACGTCCAGCGACGCGGCCTCCCGCTCGATGCGGCGGGCGTGTTCGACCTCCGTCTGCCAGGCGGCGAACGCCTCGGCGCGGGTGGTTGCCGAGGCGTCGAAGGCGACCTGGTAGTCCATCTCGTCGGACCAGACGAGCGGGATGTCCTCGCCGTTCATGACGATGCGGAACCAGGTCCGCTCCACCTCCGCCATGTGCCGGACCAGGCCGAGCAGGGACAGGGTGGACGGCGGCGAGGACTGCCGGCGCAGCTCATCGTCCGACAGGCCGTCGCACTTCTTCGCGAGGGTCGCCCGGTGGAAGTCGAGAAAGGTGCGCAGGGTCTCGCGCTCCCCACCGCGCAGCGGGGGGCCGACGCGTTCTGTGGTCATGGCCGTCACTCTACGTCGGGCTCCGGTGTAGGGTGGCCGCTTCAGCCGTCCGCCGGACACGGGAGGTGAGACCGATCTCCGCAAGGTCACATCGGGTGCTTCCTCCTGTCGACGTGCGACGGTAGGTGGCCGAGGGAGCCCCGTCGGCGTTCGAAAGGCTCCCTGTGTCCCTCTCCGCTTCTCCCGCTCCTGAGATCGTCTCGACGCTGCGCGCCGCCGGCTGTGTCTTCGCCGAAGACGAGGCCGAGTTGCTGCTCTCCACCGCCCG
>DASSBO010000188.1:0-2399 GCA_035698655.1 Streptomyces sp. | reverse complement strand
CGCACCAGGCGCAGCCGCTGCCGGCGCACCGTGCCCAGTGCGTCCAGCGCCTCGCCGACCGCCCCGCCGTAGGCCCGCGCGAGGCCGCCGGCGCCCAGCTTCGTACCGCCGAAGTAGCGGGTGACCACGGCGACGGCGCAGCGCACGCCGCGCCGGGTGAGCATCTGCAGCATCGGCAGCCCGGCGGTGCCGCCGGGCTCGCCGTCGTCGCTGCTGCGCTGTACGGCGGCGTCGGCGCCGAGCACGTAGGCCCAGCAGTGGTGGTTGGCGGAAGGATGCGCGGCTCGGACCCGGGCGATCACCTGCTGTGCCGCGGCCTCGTCGGCGGCGGGGGCGAGCAGGCAGAGGAACCGCGAGCCCTTGACCTCGGTCTCGTGTTCGCCTTCGCCGGCGACCGTCTCGTATTCCTCCTGCATGCCGGTCACCCTATGCGGCGGCCCCGGGAATGCCCGACGGCGGCCGGACGGTTGCACCGGGCATGTACGCAGACGCAGAGACGATCCGCAGGATCCTCACCGAGACCGGCGACACCTGGGCCGTGGTCGGGCTGTCGAACAACGAGCGGCGCGCGGCCCACGGGGTGGCGGACGTGCTGCAGCGCTACGGCAAGCGGATCGTCCCGGTGCATCCGAAGGCGGAGACGGTGCACGGCGAACAGGGCTACCCGACGCTGGAGGACATCCCCTTCCCGGTGGACGTGGTCGACGTCTTCGTCAACTCCTCGCTGGCGGGCCCGGTGGCCGACGAGGCGGTACGGATCGGCGCGAAGGCGGTCTGGTTCCAGCTGGACGTGATCGACGAGGCCGCCTGGGAGCGGACCCGGGCGGCCGGCCTGGACATGGTGATGGACCGCTGCCCGGCCATCGAGATCCCGCGGCTGGGCTGAGCGGCCCGCCGGCGGCCGGTCAGCGCGGCGGCGGTACGGCGACGGCCATCGTCATCTCCACCGGGTCCTCGCCGTCGTTGCGGTAGCCGTGCGGCACGTGGGACTCGAAGGACGCCGAGGCCCCGGCGGGGATCCGGTGCGGGGTGCCGTCCGCGACCAGGGTCAGCACTCCGGCGGTGACGTGGACGAGTTCGGTGGTGCCCTGCGGATGCGGGTCGGAGGTGCTGGACTCCCCCGGCATCAGCCGCCAGGCCCACAGCTCCAGCGGCCCGGGTGCCTCCGCGCCGGCGAGCAGGGTGCTGTGGCTGCCGGCGTCGGTCGACCACAGCCGTACGGCCTGTTCCGGCGGGACGATCCGCACCTGCGGCTCGGTGTCGAAGTCGAGCAGCGTGGTGATCGACACGCCCAGGGCGTCGCCGACCTTCACGACGGTGCCGACGCTGGGATTGGTGCGCGCCTGCTCGATCTGGATGAGCATGCCGCGGCTCACGCCCGCGCGCGCGGCCAGCGCGTCCAGGGTGAACCCGCGTTCCTGGCGCCAGCGCTTGAGATTGCGCGCGAGGGACTGCGTGAGGTGGTCGAGGTCCGTCACGTGACGACTGCACCGTCCAATATGGTGGATGACGTGGTTCAGCAGAATGCACTATCGTGGGCTGGACTTCATCGTTCACCACACTGTACTGCGAGGTGTCATCGTGACTGCAGCCCTGGCCCTGGCCACCAGCCTGCTGTGGGGGCTGGCCGACTTCGGGGGTGGGCTGCTCACCCGGCGGATGCCGGCGCTGACCGTGGTCGTCGTCTCGCAGACGCTGGCCGCCGTGGTGCTGGGCGTGCTCGTCGTCATGACGGGCGGCTGGTCGCAGTGGGGGGCGCAATTGTGGTTCGCCGTCGCGGCCGGCGTGGTGGGCCCGGTGGCGATGCTGGCCTTCTACCGGGCGCTGGCGCAGGGGCCGATGGGGGTGGTCTCGCCGCTCGCCTCGCTGGCGGTGGTGGTGCCGGTGACGGCCGGACTGGTGCTCGGCGCCAGGCCGGGAGGGCTGCAGATCGTCGGCATCCTGGTGGCCGTCGTCGGGGTGGTGCTGGCCGGCGGCCCGGAACTGCGGGGTGCGCCCGTGCAGCGGCAGACGCTGCTGCTGACGCTGGTCTCCGCGTTCGGCTTCGGCGCGGTGATGGCGCTGATCGAGCACGCGTCGTTCACGATCGCCGGCCTTTTCCTGGCGCTGTTCGTTCAGCGGCTGTGCAACGTCGCGGTCGGCGGCGCGGCCCTGTACGTCCAGGTGCGGCGGGGCGGCCCCGCACTGCCCGAGGAGGGCCGGCGCGCCGTGGCCGCCGCGCTGCCGGCGCTGGCGTTCGTCGGCCTGGCGGACGTGGCGGCCAACGGCACCTACGTGCTGGCGGCGCAGCACGGCCCGGTCACCGTGGCGGCCGTGCTCGCCTCGCTGTACCCGGTGGTGACCGCGCTGGCGGCGCGCGGTTTCCTCAGCGAACGGCTGCGGGCCGTCCAGGCGGCGGG
>DASSBO010000187.1:0-2180 GCA_035698655.1 Streptomyces sp. | reverse complement strand
GACGCGACGACTTGAAGGGCCCGGCGGCCGCGCTCGGCCCCGTGGTGCGCCTCGCCCTGCTGGCTGGTGGTGCGCTCGCCGTGTACGGGGCGCTGCGCGCCGCACCAGTCCTCCTGTGGCCGCTCACCGCGGTGTGGTGCTGGCGCGCCTGGCGCAGCGGCAAGCCGGCCGACGACGAGGCGCCGCTCCCGGCTCACGACGACGTCGAATGCGCGGCCTACCGGGAGACGTTCCTCCGCTGGCTTGAGGAGACCACCCGCGGCGCCCCCGGCATTCACCTGTCCGACCTCTACTCGCGGCTGCGTGAGAGGCCCGCCCTGGCCCACCTCGACGACCCCCAGCTGCGCGCCGTCCTGGACCACTTCGGGGTGCCCGTCAAACGCACCCTGCGGGTGGGCCGGATCAGCGGCCGATCGGGCGTTCGCAGGAGCGCGATCGAGGGCCTCATTGAGGAGCTGCCCGGGCCCCTCCCCGCTCCCGCTCCACACCCCTCTCACGGCGGGGTGGGGAGCAGAGCTGACCTGCGGAAATCCACACCGGGCAGCCCCTCTTCGCACCCCTCTCAGAAGGGGTTCGATGCACACGGCAACGACCTGGACCGGCACTTCGACGACGCCGTCCAGCTCACTCACTAAGCCCCGGGGCGGCCCCCGCCTGCCAGCTGACGGCCGCCCCGGCCCATCCCGAACACGCGAGACAGGAGCACCACCATGCCACTGCGCCCCAAGTCCATGAAGGCCATGCGCGAAGACCGCGAGGCCCGCGGCATCGACGACTCCCGCCACGCCACCGACTACCGGGCCGGCCGCGGCGGCTGGTACCCGCCTGACAGGGACAAGCCCGTCCCCGGCACCTCGAAGGGGAGGCGCGGCCGCGGCTGACCGCTCTACCCTGAAGGCCCCGTCATGTCCTGACAGTTCGGGACGGGCGGGGCCTTCCGCACACCACCGCACCACCTGGAGACGACCGTGCAGTCCATCCGCACCTATACCGGCGAGATCCGCATCTGCCCGAGCTGCGCGCAGCCCTGCTACCTGTGCGAGAGCGAGTACGGGCCTGCATGGGAGCACTTCATCGAGCAGTGGGACGGCGTCATGTGCCCCGCATTCCCATTCGCCAGCCACACGGAACCGATCGTGATCGACTGGGACCCCAGCTCGCTGGACACGCTCAAGGAGTACTACCCGGACTCCAGCGAGTCGGCGTTCCCCAGCCGGGCGAAGCGGGCCTGACGACCATGCGCCCGCGCCCTCGCCCCCGCCCCCGCTGGTGGCGCACCATCACTGGGTGGGCCGTCGTCGCCCTCCTCGCCGGCATGGCCGTGCTCGCCTGGGCACAGGCCCATCCGACGGCGGCCGGGCTCGTGCTCCTCGCCGTCATCACCGCCGGGACCGCGGTCAACGTCGGGCGGAAGCGGATCCTCGCGGGGCGCCGCCAGGTGCTCGCCGCCCGCGCCGCGCAGACCGCCCAGTACAACGCCATGGACGCGGGCCAGTTCGAGCACGCCGTCGCCAACCTGTGCCTGCGTGACGGATGCCGGGACGTGCGGGTGACCGGCCGGCCCGGCGACTTGGGCGCGGACGTCACCGCGGTCGCCCCCGACGGGTGCCGTGTCGTGATCCAGTGCAAGCGGTACGGCCCGGCCACGAAGGTCAGCAGCCCGGATCTGCAGCGGTTCGGCGGCACCTGCTTCACGGTGCATGGGGCGCACCACGCCGTCGTCGTGACGACCGGCCAGTTCACCGCCCCCGCGCTCGACTACGCCCGTGCCCACGGCATCCTCTGCTACGACCAGACGGCGCTCACCCGCTGGGCGTCCGGCGCCGGGCCCGCACCGTGGGGCGCACCGGTCCGGGCGTGAGAAGGGGCGGCGCGCCCCGCCACGGTGCGCACCGCCCCATCAACCCATCCGAACCACCTGGTTCGAGTGTCCCACGCCGCGCTGTCACCCCGACCGGGACAGCACAACGCCCCACCCCCCGTCGAGGAGATGGGGCGAAGGCCGCCAGCTGGCCGCTACGCCGGTTCGATGTCAGGCGCCAAGTCCTGGCGCCACAACACGACCTGCGTCGTCGTGTACCCGTACCAGCCCGTGCCGCGCGCCCACTTCAGCCGCGGGTCGTCTGCGGTCCAGCAGGACAGCCGTGCCTCGCTCTCCGGCGACAGGCCATAGGGCGCAG
>DASSBO010000186.1:0-3175 GCA_035698655.1 Streptomyces sp. | reverse complement strand
GGCGCCCAGCACCACCACCATCTCCACGCCCAACGCGTGGGCGAAGCCCAGCACCTCGTTGCAGAAGGAGCGCCAGCGCATGCTCGGCTCGATGCCCCGGACCAGCACCAGGTCGCGCGGCGTGCCCCGCCCGTCGGCGTCCGCCACCCGCACCACGGACAGCCGGGTGGTCGGCCAGGTGATCCTGCGCGCGCCGTCGTCCAGCCATACCTGCGGTCTGTTGACCTGGAAGTCGTAGTAGTCCTCGGCGTCGAGGGCGGCGAAGACCTCGCCCTTCCACTCCCGTTCCAGATGTCCGACCGCGGTGGAGGCGGCGTCGCCGGCGTCGTTCCAGCCTTCGAACGCGGCCACCATGACCGGGTCGACCAGCTCGGGAACATCCTCGAGCTCGATCACCCAGCGCCTCCTTCCGGCCGGTGCGAAGCCCCGCTCCACACCGGCTGCCGTTCCATGTCACCTGCGGTCCAGCCTACGGTGTGCAGCGGGGATCGCCCCAGCCGTGACGGAGTGCGGACACCGTCCCCCGGCGTGTCAGTCCGGGCGTACGGCCAGCAGTGCGGCCACCTTCTCCCGCACCTCCGGCGTGTCCAGCCCGCGGACCGTCAGGGTGGTGCGCCGGCGCACCACGTCCGCGGCGGTCTGCGCCCACTCCTGGTCCCTGGCGTGCACCACCTGGGCCCAGATCTCCGGCCCGTCGGGGTGGATCCGCTCGCCGAGGGCGGGGTCCTCGTTGACCAGCCGCGCGATGTCGAAGGACAGCGAGCCGTAGTGGGTGGCCAGCTGGCGCGCCGTCAGCGGGTCCATCCGGGCGCCCGGCTCACGGTCCACCAGGAGGCGGTGTGCGACGGCGTTGGGGTTCGCCACGCCCGGCAGCGGCGTGCGGCGCACCAGCGAGCGGACCGGCTCCATGTCCTCGGCGAGCGCGCCGCGCTCCTTGGCGAGCCGGTCCATGACCACCCGTCCGATGTGCCGGTAGGTCGTCCACTTGCCGCCGGCCACCGACAGCATGCCGCCGCGGCCTTCGGTCACGACCGTCTCCCGCTTGGCCGACTCCACGCCACCCGGGCCGCCGGGCAGCACCCGCAGGCCGGCGAACGCATAGGTCATCAGGTCCCGGTCGAGGTGTTCGCCGCGAACGGAGAGCGAGGCCTCGTCGAGGATCTGCGCGATGTCGGCCTCGGTCGCCGACACCTCGCCCGGGTCGCCCTCGTAGGCCTCGTCCGTGGTGCCCAGCAGCAGCTGGTCCTCCCAGGGGAGGGCGAAGGTGATGCGGTACCGGTCGATCGGGGTGGCCAGTGCGGCCCGCCAGGGCGCCTTGCGCCGCAGCACCAGATGCGCGCCCTTCGACAGCCGGATGCTGGGGGCCGCGGCGGGGTCCTCCATCCGGCGCAGGTGGTCCACCCACGGCCCGGTGGCGTTGAGCACCAGGCGTGCCCGTACGCCGAACTCCTCACCGTCCACCCGGTCGCGCAGTTCGGCGCCGGTGACGCGTCCGCGGGTGGTGCGCAGGCCGGTGACCTCGGCGTGGTTGAGCACGACGGCGCCCGAGTCGACGGCGGCGCGCACCGTCATCACGGACATCCGCGAGTCGTTCATCTGGTGGTCGCCGTAGACCGCGACCGCCTTGAGGCCCTCCGTGCGCAGGGCCGGGTTGGCCGCTGCGGCGCGGGCGGGGGAGATCACCCGGCCGACCCCGTCGCCGAACGCGGAGAGCGCCGAGTAGGCGAAGACGCCGGCGCCCAGCTTGGCCGCGCCGTGCGGGCCGCCCTTGTAGACGGGCAGGTGGAAGGTGAGCGGGTTGACCAGGTGGGGGGCCACGTCCTTGGCCAGCACCCGCCGCTCGTGGTGGTTCTCGGCGACCAGCCGGACCGCGCCGGTCTGCAGGTAGCGCAGACCGCCGTGAACCAGCTTCGAGGAGGCCGAGGAGGTGGCACCGGCGAAGTCGCCGGCGTCCACCATCGCCACCCGCAGTCCCGACTGCGCCGCGTGCCAGGCGACGGAGGTGCCCAGGATGCCGCCGCCGACGACCAGCAGGTCGAAGGTGGCCGAGGCGAGCAGGTGCCGGGTCTCGGCACGGGTGGGGCGGGCCCCCGCGGTGACGCGGGTGCCCAGCGGGGGGACGCCGGGCGAAGCGGGTGCGGCGTCGGCGTCCCCCCGGAGTATGGCGGTCATGCTGATCAGTTCTCCTCTTCGATCCAGCTCATCGTCCGCTGTACGGCCTTGAGCCAGCTCTTGTACTCACGCTCGCGGGTGGCCTCGTCCATCCGGGGAGTCCACTCAGCGGCGCGCTTCCAGTTCGCACGCAGTGCGTCGGTGTCGGGCCAGAACCCGACGGCCAGGCCGGCCGCGTAGGCGGCGCCCAGGCAGGTCGTCTCGGCGACCATCGGCCGCACGACGGGCGAGTCCAGCACGTCGGAGATGATCTGCATCAGCAGGTTGTCCGACGTCATGCCGCCGTCGACCTTCAGCGAGGTCATCTCGACCTTGGAGTCCTTCTGCATCGCGTCGACGATCTCCCGGGTCTGCCAGGCGGTCGCCTCCAGCACGGCGCGGGCGAGGTGACCCTTGGTCACGTACCGGGTGAGCCCGGCGATGATGCCGCGCGCGTCGGAACGCCAGTAGGGCGCGAAGAGCCCGGAGAAGGCCGGCACGAAGTAGGCGCCGCCGTTGTCCTCCACGGAGCTGGCCAGCGTCTCGATCTCGGCGGCGCTGTTGATCATGCCCATCTGGTCGCGCATCCACTGCACCAGCGAGCCGGTGACGGCGATGGAGCCCTCCAGCGCGTAGACCGCCGGCTGGTCGCCGATCCGGTAGCCCACGGTGGTGACGAGCCCGTGGTAGGAGTTGACGGCTTCGTCGCCGGTGTTCATCAGCAGGAACGTGCCGGTGCCGTAGGTGGACTTGGCGTCGCCGCGGTCGAAGCAGGTCTGGCCGAAGAGGGCGGCCTGCTGGTCGCCCAGGGCGGACGCCACCGGGACGCCCTCCAGTGCGCCGCGGGCCTCGCCGTAGATCTCCGCGGAGGACCGGATCTCGGGCAGCACCTCGACCGGAACGCCGATCGAGCGGCAGATCTTCGGGTCCCACTCCATGGTGTGCAGGTTCATCAGCATGGTCCGGGAGGCGTTGGTGACGTCGGTGACGTGCACACCGCCGTCGGTGCCGCCGGTGAGGTTCC
>DASSBO010000185.1:0-11403 GCA_035698655.1 Streptomyces sp. | reverse complement strand
GTCGTTCGTGCCGCGGAAGATCGTTGGCTCGACGTAGTAGCCGCCCTCGTAGCCGGGGACGGTGCGGGGCCCGCCGCCGGTGAGGAGTTCGGCGCCCTCCTTCTTCCCGATGTCGATGTAGCTCATGATCTTCTCGTACTGGTCGTTGCTCGCCTGGGCGCCGATCATGGTGGCCGGGTCGAGCGGGTCGCCGCTGGTGATGGCCTCGGTGCGGGCGACGCAGCGCTCCATGAACTCGTCGTAGATCGCGGAGTGGACGAGTGCGCGGGACGGGCACGTGCACACCTCGCCCTGGTTGAGGGCGAACATCACGAAGCCCTCGACGGCCTTGTCCAGGTAGTCGTCGTCGGCGGCCATGACGTCCGGCAGGAAGATGTTCGGGCTCTTGCCGCCGAGTTCCAGCGTGACGGGGATGATGTTCTCGCTGGCGTACTGCATGATCAGCCGGCCGGTGGTGGTCTCTCCGGTGAAGGCGACCTTCGCCACCCGGTTGCTGGAGGCCAGCGGCTTGCCCGCCTCGACGCCGAAGCCGTTGACGACGTTGACCACGCCGGGCGGCAGCAGGTCGGCGATGAGTTCCATCAGCACCAGCAGGCTCGCCGGGGTCTGCTCGGCCGGCTTGATCACCACGCAGTTGCCGGCCGCCAGGGCGGGCGCCAGCTTCCAGGTCGCCATCAGGATCGGGAAGTTCCACGGGATGATCTGCCCGACGACGCCGAGCGGTTCGTGGAAGTGGTAGGCGACGGTGTCCGCGTCGATCTGCGAGATGCCGCCCTCCTGGCCGCGGATCGCCCCGGCGAAGTAGCGGAAGTGGTCGACGGCCAGCGGCAGGTCGGCCGCCAGGCACTCACGGACGGCCTTGCCGTTCTCCCACGTCTCGGCGACCGCGAGCTTCTCGAGGTTCTCCTCGATGCGGTCGGCGATCTTGTTGAGGATGTTGGCCCGCTCGGTCGTCGAGGTGTTGTTCCACTTCGGTGCCGCCGCGTGGGCGGCGTCCAGGGCGGCTTCGACGTCCGGCTTGGTCGACCGGGCGACCTGGGTGAAGGACTGCCCGGTCACCGGCGAGGGGTTCTCGAAGTACTGCCCGTTCGCGGGGGCGGCCCAGTCGCCGCCGATGAAGTTGTCGTAGCGCGGGGCGAACTCGACGATGCTGCCGTCTGTGCCGGGCTGCGCGTAGGCCATGGTGAGCGCTCCATGAGAGGGACGAGTGGGTGCACGGCGGCCGGGAATCCGCCGTGCGCGGTCCACTGTGGGCGCCGAAGGTTGGCGAAAGGTTGGTGCGTTGCAGTCCCCCGGCGGGCCCGCACAGGGCCCCGGCCGGTCAGTCGCGCAGCGCGGTGCTCAGCCGGCCTTCCGCCAGCGCCCGTCGCGGGTCGGTGGGGGCCAGCAGCCGCAGCGCGTGCCGGTGGATCTCCGCGTCGAAGGGGGCGCGTTCGCCGTACTGCAGGGCGTGTTCCGGCGCGGTGCCGGCCAGCACGGCCGCCCGCACCGCCACCTCCAGGTGCTGCCGCCAGGCGAGCACCCCGGGCGCGTCGGAGTGCGGCAGCAGCGGGCCGCGGTAACGCTCGAGCGCGCCGGCCACGTCACCCCGCCGCAGCGCGCCCAGCACCTCGGCGGCGTCACAGGCGACGGGGACGGTCAGTGCGTAGCGGCGGGTGGTGACGCCGCCGCCGAGAGCGCGGCGCAGGTGGGAGACCTCGGCCTTGAACGTGGAGATGCTCACGGGCCGTTCGCCGTAGAGCGCGTCGTACAGCCGCTCGGGGGTGAAGCCGTCGGGCTCCAGGGCGAGCAGGGTGAGGATCTCGAGCTGGCGCGGCGGCAGCGGCAGCCGGTCGTCGCCGCGCACGGCCGCCTCGCGGCCCAGGCAGCTCAGCCGCACCCGGCCGGCCGGTGCGGGCGGCCGGGCCGGCGGCCCGGCGCGCAGCCCGGTCTCGATCGCCGAGACCAGGCTGCGGACGGTCGACATGGCCAGCGGGTGCGAGCGGTCCCAGGTGGTCGACAGGTCCAGCACGCCGAGGAGCCGGCCGTCCGGGGCGTGGATCGGCGCGCAGTAACAGGTCCAGCCGTGCAGCGCGGCGACCAGGTGCTCGGCGGAGAAGACGGCGCTGGGGCGGCCGGTGCGCAGCGCCAGGGACAGCGCGTTGGTGCCCATGGCACCCTCGTCCCAGCGGCCGCCCGGGGCGAAGTTGACCTGTTCGGCGCGGCGTCGCATGACCCGGCCGCCGCACGTCCACAGGATGGTGCCGGACTCGTCGGTGACGGCCGCGATGTAGCCGGCGTCCTCGGCGATGCCGGTCAGTTCGTCGGCCAGGTCGTGCACCGGGCCGCGCAGCGGCGATTCGGCCCAGCGCGGGCCGGCCACGCCGCCGTCGGTGACGGGCGCGCAGGCCAGAGCCGGGTCGACGCTGGTCAGCGAACGGGCCCAGGACTCGGTCACCTCGGGCCGCAGGCCCGGCGGACCGTCCGGGCGCGGCCGGGTGCGCCGGGCGACCCGCAGCTCCGGCACCCAGCGCGACCACTCGTTCTCCAGCGTCGCCCTGCGGCGGCGGAGTTCGGCAGGCACGGACACGAGCCCATCGTCGCGCGAAATCCTCTCCGGCGCACCGGTGCGTGACGGTCCGGTTCAGCTCCGTGAGGTGCAAGAGCAGACCCAAGGCCCTATCCCGGTCGTATCATCACCACATGGTGCCTTCCTCGGAGGTGGCGCGCGCGGTGCGCGAAGGGCCCTTCGAGACGGCGTTGTCGGCGCTCATCGACCAGTCCGGGCTGACGCTGGACAGGGTGCGGGACCACCTCGCGAAGCGCGGCGTGCGCGTCTCCAGGGCGACGCTGTCGTACTGGCGTCAGGGTCGGTCCCGTCCGGAGCGTTCCGCCTCGCTGGATGCGGTGACGGCCCTGGAGGAGCTCTTCGGCCTGCCGAACGCCTCGCTGCTGAAGCTGCTGGGCCCCCGCCGGCCGCGCGGACCGGGGGCGGGGCGACCGGCCGGAGTGCTCAGCCGGTCGGAGTTGTGGCCGCCCGCCGCCGCACCGATCCTCACGCGGCTGGCCGCCCCACGGGAGGGCAACCTGGTGGTCCGGTCCGTGCACGACGTGCTGCGATTGGGCCCGGAGCGCTCCGAACGGAGCCTGCGGGTGCGGCTCACCGTCGAGGCGATGGTCGGGCCGGCGTACCGGATGCCCGTCTACTACCAGGTCGACGACCCCGCGCGGGGCGCGCCGCGGCTGGCTCGCGCCTGGTACGGGCGGCCCGGCCGCACGGTCTTCGACCGCCGCAGCGGACTGATGGTGGCGGAGATCCTCTTCGACCACCCGCTCGGTCAGGGCGAACTCGCGGTGGTCGAGTACGAGTTGGAGTTCCCCGCCGGACCGCCGCTGGAGACGTTCCACCGCCGGTTCGGCCGGCCCGTCGGGGAGTACGTGCTCGTCGTCGGTTTCGGGGACGAGCCGCCCGCCTGGTGTCACCGTTTCGTGCAGCGTTCCCCCAGCGGCCCGGAGCACCCGCTGGGCGAGGTGTGGGTCGGTGGCGACGGCTACGCACAGAGCGTCACCCGGGCCCCGCTCCCCGGCACCATCGGCATGCGGTGGTGCTGGGGCTGAGGGCCGTGCTGCGGCCGGGGACCGGCCGCAGCACGGAGCACCCGCGTCAGAAGGCGAACACGAACCAGTAGAACGTGACGGACGCCGACGTGCCGCTGCTGTCGGTGACCGTCACGGTCGGACGGTAGGTCATGGTGCCGGAGGCGGCCGGAGTGCCGCTGATGACACCCGTCGAGGCGTCGATGGACAGACCGGCGGGCAGACCGGCCGCCGACCAGCGGTAGGGAGTGCTGCCGCCCTCGGCCTGCATCGGCAGGTCGACGGCGTTGCCCTGGTGACTGATCTGGTTCCCCGGGTTGGTCAGCGCCAGGTCACCGCCCTGGTCCTCGCCCGCGACGGTCAGGGTGTAGCCGGCCGAGTGGGTGGCCTCACCGGCGGTGCCGGTGACCGTGATGCGGTAGCTGTCCGGCTGCACGGAACCGGCGGTGGTGATCGTGACGGCCGCGTCCGCGCCGGGCGAGACGGTCTGCGGGTCGAAGGTGACGCTCACCCCGTCCGGGAGGTCGCCGGCGGACAGGGTGATGTCGCCGGTGGGGTTCTCCCCCGCAGTGGTGTGCACGGTCGTGGTCGCCTCACCGCCCGGCTGGACAGTGCCGGAGGCGGGGCTCAGCGACAGCCCGAAGTCCTCCGGCGGAGCCTGCGTTCCGCCGAGCAGTGCCTCGCCGAGCGCGTCGCCCTTCATGGAACCCCAGCCGGTGCACAGGTCGTAGCCGGTACCGGCCTCGTAGGTGCCGTTGTCGCCGCGGGTGGTGTCGTGGAAGAGGCTGCCGTAGTCGGCGCTGCGGCCCAGGTCGTAGACGGCCGGGTTCAACTGCCCGAGCCGGGCGTCGCCGTTGCCGGTCGCCTTCTGGTTCAGCAGGGCCACGTAGCCGGCCCACAGCGGCGAGGAGAGGCTGGTGCCGCCCACGGACTGCCAGTTGCCGTTGGTGTTCACCGACAGTGCCCCGGCGTTGTAGTCGGCGAGCAGCGCGACGTCGGGGACGGACCGGTGGGCGTTGGTGCCCCGCTGGTAGTCGGGCCGGTCGAAGATCTGCGAGTAGCCACCGCCGGAGCGGGTGCTGCCGGTGCTTCCGGTGTTCCAGCAGGTCTCCGCATCGTAGGTGCCGGCGGAGTCGGACGTGGTGAGCGTCGTGCCGCCCACACCCGTGAACAGCGGGTCGCTGGCCGGGTAGTCGACCTGGAGGGTGGAGTTGTCGCCCGAGTAGCCGCAGCCGGTGGCTCCCCAGTCACCCGAGGCGGACACCAGCGTGACGCCCTGCAGCGCCATCTGCTGGTAGGAGTCGTGGGAGGCGGCGATGGGGTCCGACCCGCACTTCTCGCCGAGCAGCCAGGACCCGGACAGGATGGTGATGTCGTCGTCGGATGCTATGCGGGCCATCTCGTCGACCCACGCCTGGTTGGTGTTAGGCGCGCTGTAGACGATCTGTTCGGCGCGGGGCGCCATCGCGGCGACGGCGTCGATGTCGAGCGTGACCTCCAGCTGGCCGCCACCGGGCCGTGAGACGCCGCCGTCGACCTTCACGACCTGCGGGACGACGCGTGGCTGGTCGAACCGGTTGGTCCAGGTGTCGATGTCGGACTGCTTGAAGGTGTCGAACTCGATCAGTCCGACGGTCTCACCGGAGCCGTCGTAGGAGGCGGAGAGATCCTCCATGCCGTAGGCGTGGCGCAGTTGGGCGGGGGTGTAGCCGCCGCCGGGCCCGGTCGGGCCGGCGGGCGCCGCGGCCCGGTGAACCGCCTCCCGGTCGCTGAGGCCGACCACGGTCCGCACGACGTCCGACAGCTCGGAGGGCACCTGCGGTTCCCGCTTCGGGGCGTAGAACCGTTCCCCGCTCTCGGAGCGGTAGTTCGCCACCTGGGTGCCGAACGCCTCCTCGGAGGAGGAGACGGTTCCCTCGGCGGTGACGACCTGCCGGTTGCCGCTGACCCGCACGACGGACAGGTCGTGGGCGGCGAGGAAGTCCGTCACGCGGCGCACGTCCTCCTTGGAGGGGGCGAACCGCGCGTTGTACTCCTTCGCGGTCAGGTAGTGGCGGTACAGCGGTGAGTCCGGGTCGCCGACGGCCTTGACCATCGCGTCGAGCGCGGCCTGGTGGCGCGGCTTGAGCGCGACGGACACCGAGACGGCACGGTCGTCGTCGGCGTTGCCGAGCAGGCTCGCGTCGACAGGCTGTGCGGTTTCGGCTTCGCCGCCGGCCGGCGGCGCCGGATTCGCGGGACGTGCCGCGGAGGTGGCGGCGCCCGCGACGGTGGCGGACAGGGCCAGCGCCAGCGAGGCGACGAGTGTCGCCGCTCTTCGGGGTCGGTACATGGCTTCTCCCGAGGGTGAGGGGAACGTGCCCGCGTCCGGTGCGGGCAGCGGCGGGACCCTACGCAGCGGCGGGCGCCCGCAGAAGGTGCGGCTGACGCATCACCCGTCCGCCTGAAGCAACTGAAGGAGCCCAGGTCAGTGCCGGTGAGACGTCAGTTGCCGTCACAGATTGGGTGCGCTCTCGGCGCCGTGAATGACGGCCGTGGACGGCGCCGTGCGGCGTCACCCACAGCACCTCGCGCTCGGCCCGTTCCTGCGGGACGCCGAGCGCAGCCAGGTCGGCGGACTGCCACGGTGTCGTGGTGCTGAGGTCGTCGTCTGCGAGCACGCGCCGCTGCCGTCGGGTGTGGGCCGGGGACGGTCAGGCCGGCCGGAGCGCGGCCGTGCTGCCGCGGATGAGGAGCTCGGTGGGCAGGACGACGGGCTCCTGCGGGACGGTCTCGCCCGCGAGTTGGGCGATGAGCATGCGCGCCGCGCGCTCGCCCTGGGCGAAGACCGGCTGGGCGATGGTCGTCAGGTCGAGCAGGTCGGCCATCTCGTGGTCGTCGAAGCCGATCAGGGAGACGTCCTCCGGTACCCGCAGCCCGGACTTGCGCAGCGCGCGCATCGCGCCGAAGGCCATCTCGTCGGAGGCGGCGAAGACGGCGGTGGGCCGCTGCTCGCCGGCCAGCAGGCGGCTCATCGCGGCCTGCCCGCCGGCCACCGTGAAGTCGCCGTCCAGGTCGAAGTCCGGGTTCTCGGACCGGCCGAGGGACGCGCGCACGCGCAGGTAGGCGGCGCGGCGCAGCATCGGGACGCGGAAGCCGAGCGGGGTGCCGGAGCCGGCGCCGATGAAGGCGATGTCGCGGTGGCCGAGCAGCGCCAGGTGCCGCATCGCGGTCTCGGCGGCAGCCGTGTCGTCGATGCCGACGCCGCGCATGCCCGGCTGTTCCATGCCGACGGCGGCGATGGGCACGTCGAGCCGCTCCAGCGTCTCGCGCTCGCCCGCGGACATCGGGACGGCCAGCAGCAGCACCGCGTCGACCCGGCGCCGCAGGGGCATCTCGGCGAAGAACCGGTCGCGGCCGTCGGGGCCGCCCAGGTTGTACAGCAGCAGGTCGAGCCCGGCCTGCCGCAGCACGCCCTCGGCGCCGGCGATGACCTGGCCGTAGAACCAGCGGTCCACGTGGGGCACCACGACGCCGATGTTCCGCGTGCGGCCGGTGGCGAGCCAGGCCGCCGCCGGGGAGGCGACGTAGCCCAGGTCGCGCGCGGCGGCCTCGACCCGGGTGCGGGTGGCCGCGGAGACCCGCGGCAGGCCGCGCAGGGCGCGGGAGACGGTCGCCGTCGAGACGCCCGCCCGGGCGGCCACGTCGTCGAGGCTCACGGCCATCTGTGTCACCGCCCCCTGCCGTCGTGCTGCTCTCCGGACGCCGATCCTGGCGCACGAAGACCCGGTGCGCAAGGGTTTGCACACTCCCAAGGTGGGATGCCATGCAGATTCTGTGCGAGCCCTTGACGGTCTCCGGCGGCCCGCACAATCATCTGCGCAACCGCTTGCACACCCCTGCGCAGAACTGCCGGCCCGTCACGGCTGCGCGGAAGAGGCTGGGAGGGCTGATGACATCTGCCGACGACCGGACCTGCCGGAAGCGCGTCGCATGGGCCGCGCGCCGCACCGGCGTCCTGGTCTGTGCGACGGCGCTCGGCGCCGGTCTGCTGAGCGCGTGCGGGTCCGGGAGCGGGCCCACCACCGTCGATCTGTATCTGGCGCCGGAACAGCACATGCAGGACCTGGTGGACCGGTGCAACGAGGAGGCCGGGGGCCGGTACCGGATCGTCTACCACAAGCTCCCGCGGGAGGCGGACGGGCAGCGTGAGCAGCTGGTGCGCCGGCTCGCCGCCGAGGACTCCGGGATGGACGTGCTGGGCCTGGACGTCACCTGGACGCCGGAGTTCGCCGAGGCCGGCTGGATCGAGCCGTGGACGGGCGAGCGCCGGAAGAAGGCGGTGCACGACGTGCTGCCGGGCCCGTTGAAGACGGTGCAGTGGAACGGGAGGGTCTACGCGGCCACGAAGAACACCAACGTGCAACTGCTCTGGTACGACGACCGGGTGGTGCCGAAGCCGCCGGACACCTGGCAGCAGATGATCGAGACGGCGAAGAAGCTCAAGGCGCAGGGCAAGCCGCACCGGATCCTGTTCACCGGCGCCCAGTACGAGGGCCTGGTGGTCGTCTTCAACACCCTCGTGGAGTCCGCCGGCGGCCACCTGCTGTCGAAGGACGGCGAGAAGGTCGTTGTCGACGACGGCGTGGTGCGGGCCCTGAAGATGCTCAAGAAGGTCACGACGTCCGGCGTGACCAGTCCCTCGCTCACCAACCAGCACGAGGACCAGGTGCGGCAGGCGTTCCAGCGCGGCAAGGGCGCCTTCGAGCTCAACTGGCCGTTCATCTACGCCGCTTACCAGCAGGAGATGCCGCCCGAGGACGCGAAGCACCTGCACTGGGCGCGCTACCCGTCGTTGCAGCCGGGCGAGCCGCCGCGTACCACCATCGGCGGCTTCAACCTGGCGGTGAGCACCTACTCGCGGCACAAGCCGGCGGCGTTCGACGCGGCGCTGTGCCTGCGCAGCCCGCGCAGCCAGAAGTACCAGGCGCTCAAGGACGGTCTGCCGCCCAGCCTCGCCTCCGTCTACGAGGACGAGACGCCCCTCGACCCGGACCGGCCGGCGGATCCGCAGACCAATCCGACCATGGCGACGGAGTACCCGATGAAGGACGACATACGGGCGGCGCTGGAGAACGCGGCCGTCCGCCCGGCCACCCCCGTCTACCAGAACATCTCCACGATCATCTCCCACACGCTGTCGCCGCCGTCGGCGATCAGGCCGGAGAAGACGGCGCAGAAGCTGCGCAAGCAGCTGACCGCAGCGCTCAACTCGCAGGCGGTGCTGCCGTGAGCGGCTCCGGCGCCGCGGCGCGGCGCAGCGACGGGAGCCGGCAGGAGCGGCGGCTGGGGCTGCTGCTGTGCGCACCGGCGGCCCTGGTGATGATCACGGTGACCGGCTGGCCGGTGGTGTACTCCCTGTGGCTGTCCTTCCAGCGTTACGACCTGCGCTTCCCCGATCAGCACACGTTCGTCGGGCTGGACAACTACGTCGCGGTGCTGAGCAGTCCGTTCTGGTGGACGGCGTTCGGCACCACGGCCTTGATCACGGTGGTCTCGGTGGCGATCGAGCTGGTGCTCGGGATGGGCCTGGCGCTGGTGATGCACCGGACGCTGCTGGCCCGCGGCCTGGTGCGGACGGTCGCCCTGGTGCCGTACGGCATCGTGACCGTGGTGGCCGCGTTCTCCTGGTACTACGCCTGGACGCCCGGCACCGGCTACCTGGCCGACCTGCTCGCAGAGGGCTCGGCGCCGCTCACCCAGCGGGCCTCCTCGCTGGCGATCATCATCCTGGCCGAGGTGTGGAAGACGACGCCGTTCATGGCGCTGCTGCTGATGGCCGGCCTGGCGCTCGTCCCGCAGGATCTGCTGAAGGCCGCCTCGATGGACGGCGCGACCGGATGGCAGCGGTTCACCAAGGTGACGCTGCCGGTGATGAAGCCGGCGATCCTGGTGGCGCTGCTCTTCCGCACGCTCGACGCGTTCCGGATCTTCGACAACATCTTCGTGCTGACCAACGGCGCCAACGACACCTCGTCCGTGTCGATGATCGCGTACAACAACCTGATCAAGGGCCTGAACCTGGGCATCGGTTCGACGATGTCCATGCTGATCTTCCTCAGCGTGGCCCTGATCGCCTTCGTCTTCGTCAAGCTCTTCGGCACCGCCGCCCCGGGCAGCAGCCGCGAAGGGAGGCGCTGATGACCGCGCCCGCAGACCTGACCGCCCGCCGCAGGACGACCTGGGCGTTCCTGAACACCGTGGTCGTGGTGTACGCGGTGGTTCCCGTCCTGTGGATCGCCTCGCTGTCCTTCAAGACCAAGGACACCCTCACGGACGGCAACTTCATCCCCCGGTCGTGGACGCTGCACAACTACCGGGAGATCTTCGCGACGGACCAGTTCCTGCACGCCCTCCTCAACTCGATCGGCATCGCCCTGATCGCCACGGCGATCGCCGTCGCACTGGGCACGATGGCCGCCTATGCGGTGGCCCGGCTGGACTTCCCCGGCAAGCGGGCGCTGATCGGCGTCTCGTTGCTCATCGCGATGTTCCCGCAGATCTCGCTGGTCTCGCCGCTGTTCGACATCGAGCGGCAGGTGGGGCTGTTCGACACCTGGCCGGGGCTGATCATCCCGTACATCACCTTCTCGCTGCCGCTGGCCATCTACACGCTGTCGGCGTTCTTCCGGGAGATCCCGTGGGAGCTGGAGAAGGCGGCGAAGATGGACGGCGCCACCCCGGCCCAGGCGTTCCGCCGGGTGATCGCGCCGCTGGCCGCGCCGGGCGTGTTCACCACCGCGATCCTGGTGTTCATCTTCTGCTGGAACGACTTCCTGTTCGCCATCTCGCTGACCTCGACCGAGTCGTCGCGGACGGTGCCGGCGGCGCTGTCGTTCTTCACCGGGTCCTCGCAGTTCGAGGACCCGACCGGGACGATCGCCGCGGCGGCCGTGGTGATCACCGTTCCGATCGTGTTGTTCGTGTTGTTCTTCCAGCGCCGCATCGTCGCGGGGCTGACGTCCGGCGCCGTCAAGGGGTAATCATGGCCGAAATCGTTCTGGACAAGGTGAGCAAGCGGTACCCGGACGGTTCGCCGGCCGTCTCGGAGATCGACCTGCACGTCGCGGACGGGGAGTTCGTCATCCTCGTCGGCCCGTCGGGCTGCGGGAAGTCCACCACGCTCAACATGGTGGCCGGCCTGGAGGACATCACCTCCGGGGACCTGCTGATCGACGGGGAGCGGGTCAACGACCGGGCACCCAAGGACCGCGACATGGCGATGGTCTTCCAGTCCTACGCGCTGTACCCACACATGACGGTCCGGGAGAACATGGCCTTCCCGCTGCGGCTGGCCAAGGCCGCGGACGCGGAGGTGACGAAGCGCGTCGAGGAGGCGGCCGGCATCCTCGACCTGAAGGACCACCTGGACCGCCGGCCGGCCCTCCTCTCGGGCGGGCAGCGGCAACGGGTGGCAATGGGGCGGGCGATCGTGCGCAGCCCGAAGGCGTTCCTGATGGACGAGCCGCTGTCCAACCTCGACGCGAAGCTGCGCGGGCAGATGCGCACGGCACTGTCGAGGATCCAGAAGCGGCTGGGCACCACGACGCTGTACGTGACGCACGACCAGACCGAGGCGATGACACTGGGCGACCGGGTCGTCGTACTGCGCGGCGGCCACGTGCAGCAGGTCGGGTCACCGCAGCACCTGTACGAGCACCCGGCGAACCTGTTCGTCGCGGGGTTCATCGGGGCACCGGCGATGAACTTCCTGCCGGCCACGCTGGAGGAGGGCGGCCTGCGCACGCCGCTGGGCACGGTCCCGCTCCCCGACCGGCTCCGGCGGCG
>DASSBO010000184.1:0-10208 GCA_035698655.1 Streptomyces sp. | reverse complement strand
CATGCTGCTCATGTGACCATCCGATCACACACCGGAGTGCCCGGGGAAGGGGCGGGCGCCCGTGCCGTCGTCAGTACTGGACGTCGTCGGCAAGGCGCGGGCGGAGGCCGGCCAGCGCGCGGGCGCGGGTGTACGGGTCCGGCAGGCCGTCGGTGTCCGAGGGCGACTGGGCGACCAGCGCCGCGGTGCAGGCGGCCTCCGCGAGCGCGTCGGGCGGCGTCAGGCCGCGCAGGCACGCGGAGAGCCAGCCGGCGGCGAACGCCTCCGACGAGCCGCCGGGGTCGGTGACGGGCGCGCCCACTGGTTCCTGGGCCCACCGCCCGGCGCGGCCGATGGCCGTGCAGCCGCCGTCCCGGCGGCTGACGACGACGGTGCGGGCCTTGCCCACGCCGAGCAGCGCCTTGGCCGCCTCCTCGGGGCCGCCGCCGAGCAGCAGCTCGAGTTCGTCCTCGTCGGCGAGGACCATGTCCACCTCGCTGAGCAGCGGGCCGACGACGCGCATCCAGTCGTGCTCGGTGCCCAGCCCGGGCCGCACGGCCGGGGCAAGGCTCAGCGCGGCTCCCTGCCGGCGGGCCAGGTCGATCAGGTGCCGGGTCGCGGCGGCGGCCGAGGCGGAGAGCATCGGCGTCACACCCGAGATGTGCACCAGTCTGGCCCCGTCGAGCAGTTCGGCCGTGACGTGCTCGGGAGCCAGGTCGCAGCAGGCCGTGGCCTCGCGGTAGTACTGGGCCGTGCTCTCACGGTGCGGGTGGCTGTCGCGCAGCAGCAGGCCGGTGGGGGCGACCGGGTCGGTCTCGATGCCCGAGACGTCGACGCCGTCGGCGCGCAGCTCGCGCAGCACCGCCTCGCCGGCCGGGTCGGCACCGAGCCGGCCGAGGAAGCGCACGCGGTGGCCCGCCCGCGCCAGGCCCGCCGCGACGACGGCTTCGGGGCCGGTCACCGAACGGCGGAAGCTGACCGCCCGTTCGAGCGGCACGCCCGGTTCGGCGAGCATCATGAGCATCGCCTCACCACAGGTCACTGCTTCGGGTGCGACGGTCACCGGTACCTCCCAGAATCTCCCCGCGCAGCCTCACGCTGCGTGGGGCACGCTACCTGCCCGCAGCCGCGGAGCCATCCCCTGGCAGGGGTTCCGGGACCTCCTGCGGCGGCGGGCGCGGTAACCGTCAGCCGCCGAGGGACTGGTGGCGGTGCGTCAGCTCGCGGGCGCCCTCCGGGGTCAGGCTGCCGTGCAGCCTCAGCCGTGCGATGCCGCCGTCGGGGAAGATGTCGAGACGCACCTGGGTCAGCGGCCGGGCCGCCGCCTCGGCGTCGAGCAGGAAGCGGTGCACGGTGTCGGGCTGCAGCCGGGTGCGGGCCACCAGTTCGTGCCACTCGCCGTCCACGCCGTCCCTGCCGGACAGTGCCGCCCAGCCGGCCGCGTTGCCCTTGAGGTACCCGGTGTCGATCTCGACGGCCCGCACGGTGGCCTGCGCGGTCAGCGCGTAGCGGATCCAGTCGTGGCCCTCATCGCGGCGGCGCCGGGTCTCCCAGCCGTCGTCCATCTTCGCCGAACGGCCGGGCCGGATGGTGTTCGTCGCCGGCGAGTAGAACCGGTCGGAGGCGTCCTCGACGGAGCCGCCGTTCTCCAGCGCGACCACGTCGAAGGTGCCCAGGGCGGCGAGCCAGGCCGGGTCGGGCACAGCCTCGCCGTACACCCGCAGCCGGGCGACGCCGCCGTCCGGGTGCTGGTTGAGGCGCAGGTGGGTGAAGCGCTGCTCCGCGGTGACGGCGAAGCCGTTGGCGGCGTGGCCGCCGATGTCGGTGCGGGGGACGATCTCGGTCCACTTCACGTCCGGCGCCCGCAGGTCCTCCGGGGTGGGCGCCCCGGGCACGCAGGCGGCCTCGAGGGAGACGGCCTGCGGGTAGTTGCCGCGGAAGTGCGCGGTGTCGACGACGACGCCGCGGACGACGCCGGGCGCGCCCAGGCGGATGAGCGCCCAGTCGTGGTCCTCGGCGGCAGGGTGCGGTTCGGCGGCCGAGGTGCCGCGCCGGCGGCGGGTCTCCCAGCCGTCCATGATCTTGCCCTTGTGGCCGAAGTGCTCCGGGTCGAAGACGGCCGGCTCCGGCTTGAGCAGGTTCTCGCGCTCGGCGAAGAACTCGTCGTTGGCCGCGACGACGGCGGCACCGAGCCGCCGGTCGGCCAGGTCGGTCAGGTGGGTGAAGGGCAGGTCGGCGCGCCGGTAGTCGGCGTACGGGTCGCCGCCGCCGTAGGGGGAGGCGTCGCCGGTGAAGCGGGGGGTCGCGGAGGGGTCCGCGCTCATGCGCTGGTCCTTTCGATCAGGTGTCCGGTCTTCTGGGTGCGCCCGTCTGTCACGATCTGTCCGTGGTCGGTGAGGCGTTCGCCGCGCAGCCAGCTGGAGCGCACGACGCCGTGCAGCGTGCGGCCGGCGTAGGCGGTGACGCGGTTGCGGTGGTGCAGGCTCGCCGGGTCGACGGTGAAGGTCTCCTCCGGGGCGAGGACGGCGAAGTCGGCGTCGCGGCCGGGGGCGATGGCGCCCTTGCGGCTCAGGCCGGCGAGCCGGGCCGGGCCGGCCGACATCCAGCGCACGACGTCCTGAAGCGTGTGGCCCCGCTCCCGCGCGGCGGTCCACACGGCGGGCAGGCCGAGCTGGAGGGAGGAGATGCCGCCCCAGGCGTCCATGAAGTCGCCGGTCTTCAGCTCCGCGGTGCACGGGGAGTGGTCGGAGACGACGCTGTCGAGGGTGCCGTCGGCCAGGGCCTGCCACAGGGCGTCCTGGTTGGCGCGCTCGCGGATGGGCGGGCAGCACTTGAACTCCGTGGCGCCGTCCGGGACGTCCTCGGCGGTGAGGGTGAGGAAGTGCGGGCAGGTCTCGGCGGTGATCCGCACGCCCTCGCGGCGGGCGTCGGCGATCAGCGGCAGCGCGTCGGAGGAGGACAGGTGCAGCACGTGCACCCGGGCGTCCAGCCGGCGGGCCAGGTCGACCAGCCGGGCGATGGCGTCGTTCTCCGCGTCGCGGGGGCGGGAGGCGAGGAAGTCCGCGTAGTGCGGGCTGTGCCGCTGGGGTGCGGCCGCGAGCCGGCCGGGGTCCTCGGCGTGCACGATGAGCAGCCCGCCGAAGGAGGCGATCTCGGCCATGGCGGCCTCGAGCTGCTCGGGGTCCAGCTCGGGGAACTCCTCGACGCCGGAGGGCGAGAGGAAGCACTTGAATCCGAAGACGCCCGCCTCGTGCAGCGGCCGCAAGTGTTTCACGTTGCCGGGGACCGCGCCGCCCCAGAAGCCGGTGTCCACGTGCGCCTTCGGCCGGGCGACCTCCTGCTTGGTGCGCAGGTGCTCGACCGTCGTGGTGGGCGGCAGGGAGTTGAGCGGCATGTCGATCAGCGTCGTGATGCCGCCGGCCGCGGCGGCCCGGGTGGCGGTGTGGAAGCCCTCCCACTCGGCCCGGCCCGGGTCGTTGACGTGGACGTGGGTGTCGATCAGTCCGGGCAGCAGGGCGTCGTCGCCGAGATCCGTCAGGCGGGCGCCGTCGGGCACCTCGGCGTCGTGCGGCAGGACCGCGGCGATCCGGCCGTCGGCGACGGCGACGGCCGCGGCCCGTGCGCCCTCGGGGGTGATCACACGCGTCGAGCGCAGGACGAGCTGCACGTCGGCCACCGTGCCTCCTCTTGGTTCGCGTCCGTCTTCCGCACTGCGGAAATTCAACGTTCTGTTGATCGAGTCTTCATCGGTCCGGGTGCACCCGTCAAGGCCCGCTCGCCCGCTTGGAGGTTTCCACAAAATGAGAGACACTTTTCGTAGCGCAGAATGTGTGTCCTGTGCCGCCGGGCGTCCGGCCACCTGCGCGGGTACGGCCGGACCCGCCGTGACCGGCCGGAACGTCCCACCGCGCCCGGCATGCGGGCGCGCCGGGGCCGGTACCATGCCGACACCCGCAGGAAAGGAACGCGAAGTGTCGCCGTCCGCCGAGCGCAAGCCCGCCGCCCCAGCCGCCGCCTCCGGCGGCGTGCAGTCGCTGGAGCGCGCCTTCGACCTGCTGGAGAGGATGGCCGACGCCGGCGGTGAGGTCGGCCTGAGCGAACTGTCGGGCAGCAGCGGTCTGCCGCTGCCCACCATCCACCGGCTGATGCGCACCCTGGTGGCGTGCGGCTACGTGCGCCAGCAGCCCAACCGGCGCTACGCACTGGGGCCGCGGCTGATCCGCCTGGGCGAGAGCGCGTCCCGGCTGCTGGGCACCTGGGCGCGTCCGCACCTGGCGCGCCTGGTCGAGGAGACCGGCGAGACGGCGAACATGGCGCTGCTGGACGGCGACGAGGTCGTCTACGTCGCCCAGGTGCCCTCCCGGCACTCGATGCGCATGTTCACCGAGGTGGGCCGGCGCGTCCTCCCCCATTCCACCGGCGTGGGCAAAGTGCTGCTGGCGCCCGTACCGGCCGACCACGTACGCGCCCTGCTGGCGCGCACCGGCATGCCCGCGGCCACCGAGCGGACCATCACCACGCCCGAGGCGTTCCTCGAGGCGCTGGAGACCGTGCGGGAGACCGGGTACGCCACGGACGACAACGAGCAGGAGGTCGGCGTCCGCTGCATCGCCGTCGCGGTGCCCGACTCCCCGACGGCCGCCGCCATCTCCATCTCGGGCCCGGCCGGACGCGTCACCGAGGCTGCCACCGACAAGATCGTCCCGCTGCTGCACGAGGTCGCGGCGGAGCTGTCGGCGACCCTGGCCACCGCGAAAGAGGCCTGAGCGGGCGGAAGAACCGGCTCAGCGCACGGTCGCGCGCACCGGCCGGCCGAACAGTTCGACGGCGGAGCGCAGCTCAGCGAGCGCGCCGGACAGGGCACTGACCGAGCCCACCGCTCCGGCGACCAGCAGCAGTGAGCGCCGCAGCTCGGGCACCTCGGGGGCGCCGCCGCGGGCGAGAGCGCCCAGCGCGGCGAGTGCCTCCTCGGCCGCCCGGCGATCCGAGAGCCGGGCGGGATGGGCGGCGAGCGCGAGCTGCATCCGTTCCACACGTTCCAGCAGCTCCGCGACGCGCGGGTCCTGCTCCTGGTCCGTCGCGGCCGGCTGTGCCATCGTCTCGCTGCGCACCCGCTCTCGCCCCCATCCTGGGTCCTGCGTCGGCCTCGGCGTCCACCGCTTCCGTGCGGTCGGACGCCTCGGATGGGGCACAGTAAACGCCACGCTCCGCGTCGAGCGCCACACAGAGGGCGAAATCCGCGAAGAGATTGTTACCGAGCGCCACGCTCCGTCACCGAAGGCGGTCTTTCGTCACGCGGTGCGGGCATACGACACCACGACGGGAGGTGGAGATGAGTCCGGCACATCCCGGACGCGCCGAGGCCGGAGTCGTCGGCGTGCTCCTCGCGGCCGGCGGAGGGCGGCGGCTGGGCGGCCGGCCCAAGGCACTGCTGAGCCACCGGGGCCGTCCGCTGGTCGAGCACGCCGTGCAGGTGCTGCGGGCGGGCGGCTGCGACCCGGCGGTGCGGGTGGTGCTGGGCGCGGACGCCGCGCGCGTGCGCGAGGACGCCCGGCTCGCGGGCTGCGCCCTGGTGGACAACCCCGACTGGGCCGACGGCATGGGCTCCTCGCTGCGCGCCGGCCTGGCCGCACTGACCGGAACGGACGCCGCAGCAGCATTGGTGGCGCTGGTGGACCAGCCCGGCATCGGGCCGGAGGCGGTGGCCAGAGTCCGCGGCGCCTTGCACTCGCCGGACTCGCTGGCCGCCGCATGCTACGCCGGCCGCCGCGGCCATCCGGTGCTGCTCGGCGCCGCGCACTGGGGCGGCGTCGCCCGGTCGGCCCGCGGCGACCGGGGTGCGCGCGAGTACCTGCGCGCACACCGCGACGAACTGACGCTGGTGGAGTGCGGGGACGTCGCCGACCCGGCCGACGTCGACGTCCCGGCCGACCTCGGCCTGCTGGAGCCGTGACCTGGTTCACTCCTGGATATCTCGACGTCAACAAACTATTGAACTTCCACCATGAGGAAACTACTCTCCACTGACCAGAGGGCGAACCCGTACCGCCCGCTGTAAGGAGTGACCGCACATGTCCGCACCAGCGCCGTCCACGCCGGCCACCGTCGACGCCGAACCCGTGGCCCGCCAGGACGAGGTCCTGACCTCCGCGGCGCTGGCCTTCGTGGCCGAACTGCACCGCCGATTCACCCCGCGCCGCGACGAGCTGCTGGCCCGCCGGGCCGAGAAGCGGGCCGAGATCGCCCGCACCTCCTCCCTGGACTTCCTGCCCGAGACCGCCGCCGTCCGCGCGGGCGACTGGCAGGTCGCCGCCTGCCCCGAGGCGCTGCAGGACCGACGGGTGGAGATCACCGGTCCGACGGACCGGAAGATGACGATCAACGCGCTCAACTCCGGGGCCCGGGTCTGGCTGGCCGACTTCGAGGACGCCTCGGCTCCCACCTGGGAGAACGTCGTCGGAGGCCAGCTCAACCTGACCGACGCCTTCGAACGCCGCATCGACTTCACCGACGCCCGGGGCAAGAGCTACGCACTGCGGCCCGCCGAGGAGCTGGCCACCGTCGTGGTGCGCCCGCGCGGCTGGCACCTGGACGAGCGGCACCTGCACGTCGACGGCCGCGCCGTTCCCGGGGCGCTGGTCGACTTCGGGCTCTACTTCTTCCACAACGCCCGGCGGCTGCTCGACCTCGGCAAGGGCCCCTACTTCTACCTGCCCAAGACCGAGTCGCACCTGGAGGCCCGGCTGTGGAACGAGGTGTTCGTCTTCGCGCAGGAGTACTGCGGCATTCCGCAGGGCACCGTGCGGGCGACCGTCCTCATCGAGACGATCACGGCCGCCTACGAGATGGACGAGATCCTCTACGAGCTGCGTGAGCACGCCTCCGGGCTGAACGCCGGCCGCTGGGACTACCTGTTCTCCATCGTGAAGAACTTCCGCGACGGCGGCGAGAAGTTCGTCCTCCCGGACCGCAACGCCGTCACGATGACCGCGCCCTTCATGCGCGCCTACACCGAGCTGCTGGTGCGCACCTGCCACAGGCGCGGCGCCCATGCGATCGGCGGCATGGCCGCCTTCATCCCCAACCGGCGCGACCCGGAGGCCAACGAGCAGGCGCTGGCCAAGGTGCGGGCCGACAAGGACCGGGAGGCCGGCGACGGCTTCGACGGCTCGTGGGTCGCCCACCCCGACCTGGTGCCCGTCGCGCAGGAGTCCTTCGACGCGGTGCTCGGCGAGCGTCCGCACCAGAAGGACCGGCTACGCGAGGACGTGCAGGTCACCGCGGCCGAGCTGACCGCCGTGGACAGCCTCACCGCGAAGCCCACCCGTGCGGGCCTGCGCAACGCGGTGCAGGTCGGGGTCCGCTACATCGAGGCGTGGCTGCGCGGCATGGGCGCCGTCGCGATCTTCGGCCTCATGGAGGACGCGGCGACGGCGGAGATCTCCCGGTCGCAGATCTGGCAGTGGGTCGACGCCGGCGTCGTCCTCGAGGACGGTGCGAAGGTCACCCCCGAGCTGGTCCGGCAGGTCGCCGCCGAGGACCTGGCCGCCATCCGCGCCGAGGCCGGCGAGGAGGCCTTCGCCGCCGGCTGCTGGCAGCAGGCGCACGACCTGTTGCTGCAGGTGGCACTGGATGCCGACTACGCGGAGTTCCTCACCCTGCCCGCCTACGAGCTGCTCGGCTGACTGGTCGCGAGCACGGACAAAAAGTGACAGAGTGAGGAAGGTGATGACGTACCGCTGAACGAAGCTGACCACGTCGGGGGTGCGGATGAACGCACGAGGCGCGGCGTCGGGTGACGCCGGGCCGCCCGTCGACTGGCCGGCGGGCCCCCAGGTGGTGCTGCCCCTGAACCACACTGGGTGCTTCGACTGGAACCTGGACGACGGCCGGCTGCACCTGGACTCCGGTGCGATGCAGGTCTTCGACCTACGCCCGGACGAGTTCGACCTCACGCCGGCCGCGCTGGCCCCGCGCCTCCCGCACCACGAGACGACCCGGCTCGACGCGCTGGTCTCCCAGGCCATCAAGAGCGGCCGCAGCACCTACGGCGCCTACTTCCGGCTGCGCCGCCGCGACGGCTGGGTGCGCTGGACCCACGTCCAGGGCTGCATCATGCGCACCGACAAGGGCCGGCCCTACCGGATCGTCGGCATCGTGCGGGACGCGACCGAGGAGCTGAACGAGCCCAAGGGCGGTCTCAACCTCGACGCCGAGGGGGCCCGGCAGACCTCCGTCGTGGAGGAGATCACCGCCGCGCTCGCGCACGCCCGCACGGTGGACGACGTCATCCAGGCGCTCGGCAGCTCGCGGGGGCTGCGGCGGCTCGGCGCCGACAGCGTCGCGCTGGGTCTGGTGGAGGGCGGACTGATCAACGTGGTGGCGGTCGGTCCGGCCAGCGCCCACGTGCGGGACCCGGAGCTCTCCCGCATCGAGGACGAGCTGCCCCTGAACGAGGCCGTGCGGACCCTGACCCCCCGGTTCGTGGTCTCCCATGAGGAGTTCCTCTCGCGTTATCCGGCCCTGCGCGAGCGGGCAGAGGCACTCGACATCTCGGCGGCGGCCTTCCTGCCGCTGATCGCCCAGGCCGCCCCGATCGCGGCGCTGGGCCTGATCTACCGCGACAAGGACTCCTTCACCGCCGAGGAACGCACCGTGCTGACGGCGCTGACCAGCAGCATCGCCCAGAGCCTGCAACGGGCCATCCTCTTCGAGCAGGAGCACGAGCTGGCCGAGAGCCTGCAGCAGTCGATGCTCCCGCACACCATCCCCGCGATCCCCGGCATGCAGACGGCCGTCCGCTACCGTTCGGCCGGCAGCGGCCGGGACATCGGCGGCGACTGGTACGACGTCATCCCGCTGCCCGGCGGCAAGGTGGCCGCCGTCATCGGCGACGTGCAGGGGCACGACACGCAGGCCGCGGCGGTCATGGGCCAGGTCCGCATCGTGCTGCGCGCCTACGCCACGGAGGGCCACTCGGCCGGCACCGTCGTCTCGCGGGCCTCTGCCTTCCTGCAGGACCTGGACACCGACCGCTTCGCCACCTGTCTGTACGCCGAGGCCGACCCGGCCGGCGGCTGGCTGCGGCTGGTGCGGGCCGGACACCCGGAGCCGCTGCTGCGCCGGGCGGACGGCAGCTGCCGCACCTTCCCGGTGATGGGCGGGCTGCCGCTGGGCCTGTCCGACCACTTCGGCCAGAGCGAGTACCCGGTCGTCAGCATGGAGCTGGAGGCCGGCGAGACGCTGCTGATGTTCACCGACGGCCTGGTCGAGCGGCCCGGCAGCGACCTGACGGCCGGGGTGAAAGCACTGATCGACGGCGTACGCGGCGGGCCGCAGGACCTGCACGAGCTGGCCGACTCGCTGTGCGAGCTGCCGGGCGCCTCCTCCGGCGACGACGACATGGCGCTGCTGCTGCTCCGCCGGGAGCTGAACGCCGCGCAGCAGCTCAGCCGCCGGCTGCACCAGCACGTCGCGGCCGGCGATCCGCGCGCGCTCAGCGGGGTGCGGGAGATGGTGCGGGCCGCCGCCGAGTCCTGGCAGGCGGAGGACCGCGCGGACGACGTCGTGCTGGTCACCGACGAGCTGGTGTCCAACGCGCTGCTGCACTCCGGTGGCGGTGCGCTGGTCGAGGTGCGGATGCTGGGCGGCGCCGAGCGGCGGGTCCGCATCGAGGTGACGGACCGTTCCAGCTCGCATCCGCAGCCGCGCGAGCCGACCGAGTCCAGCGTGTCCGGCCGCGGCCTGCTGCTGGTCGAGCGGCTCGCGGACTTCTGGGGCGTGGAGTCGCGCGGGGCCGGCAAGTGCGTGTGGTCGGAGTTCCTCTTCGGCACCTGAGGCGCCGTTCCCGGGGGCGCGTGCGCGCCCCCGGGAACGTCGGTCCGGGCAGCCCGCTCGGCTGCTCGGACCACCCGGCCGGGAGCCGTCCCTCCCGGCCGGATTCCTATTCCGCGTCCGCGGCGATGCGGGCGGGATGCGTAGTTCCGATGTAGCGTCGTCCGCCCGCAGGGCGGGGGGGGGACGGTGTCAGGTGCGTGCAGCTGCAAGGCGGAGGGGCGAGAGCGGATGGGGTCTCCCCAGGCCCGGAGGGCCGAGGGGAAGGGCTGCGCCGAGCCCCGACAACGCAGCAGATGTGCGTGCATGGCACCATCCCGCAGACGGGACTTCGGACTCACTCATCTAGGCTGAGCCCGTTATCGCACCGCATTTCCGGAGGGGATCACCGTGGC
>DASSBO010000183.1:0-3554 GCA_035698655.1 Streptomyces sp. | reverse complement strand
CGGCGACCGCCTTCACTCCGAGTCTGCACCTGGTCAGCTCGTGGGCGGGCCTGATCGGCGCGCTGCTGGGCCTGTGGGGCCAGTACATCTCGGAGACGACGGCGCAGCGGTTCGTGCTGATCATCTTCCTGGGCGCGGCCGCGTTCGGCTTCTTCATGGGGATGTGGCACGGCGGTCTGTTCGGCGGGGTGATCGGCTAGGGCCTGCCGGGCCCTGGTACGGCGGCGGGACGCCCCACCGGTGGTACGAACGGGGCAGGGCGGCGCACAGTAGGCTTCCCGGCGAGCAACTCACCGTCGCCTCCTGGAGCGTCCCGCATGAGCCTGACCCTGAGGACCATCAGCCGCGAGCAGCATCTGGCGTACATCCAGGGCCTGCCGTCGGCCAGTCACTGTCAGGTGCCGGCCTGGGCGGACGTGAAGGGCGAGTGGCGTTCGGAGAACCTGGGCTGGTTCGACGCCTCCGGTGAGCTGGTCGGCGCCGGACTGGTGCTCTACCGGCAGCTTCCGAAGGTCAAGCGCTACCTGGCGTACCTGCCGGAGGGGCCGGTCATCGACTGGTTCGCGCCGAACCTGGAGGACTGGCTGCGGCCGATGCTGGCGCACCTGAAGGCCCAGGGCGCGTTCTCGGTGAAGATGGGCCCGCCGGTGGTCATCCGGCGCTGGGACGCACC
This sequence comes from Streptomyces sp., assembly GCA_035698655.1. Taxonomy (GTDB): domain Bacteria; phylum Actinomycetota; class Actinomycetes; order Streptomycetales; family Streptomycetaceae; genus Streptomyces. The sequence goes on along the minus strand of DASSBO010000183.1, from coordinate 2,881 downwards.
CGCGATCAAGAAGGGCATCCAGGACCCGGACGTGAAGCGGCTGCGGGACGTGCAGGCGACGCACATCGAGCCGGGCGCGTTCGAGGTGTCGGACCGGCTGCGGCGGATGGGCTGGCAGCAGGGCGAGGACGGCGGCGCCGGCTTCGGCGACGTGCAGCCGCGGTTCGTCTTCCAGGTGCCGCTGGCCGGCCGCACGCTGGAGGAGGTGCACAAGGGCTTCAACCAGCTGTGGCGGCGCAACATCAAGAAGGCCGACAAGGCCGGCGTCGAGGTGGTCCAGGGCGGTTACGACGACCTCGCCGAGTGGCAGCGACTGTACGAGGTCACCGCCGAGCGCGACCGTTTCCGCCCGCGTCCGCTGTCGTATTTCCAGCGGCAGTGGAAGGCGCTCAACTCCGAGGACCCGAACCGCATGCGGCTGTACTTCGCGCGGCACGAGGGCGAGAACGTGGCGGCGGCGACGATGCTGGTCGTCGGCGGGCACGTGTGGTACTCGTACGGCGCGTCGGCGAACCACAAACGTGAGGTGCGTCCGTCGAACGCGATGCAGTGGCAGATGCTGCAGGACGCGTACGCGCTGGGGGCGAGCGTGTACGACCTGCGGGGCATCAGCGACTCGCTGGACGAGACCGACCACCTCATCGGTCTGATCCAGTTCAAGGTCGGCACCGGCGGCGAGGCCGCCGAGTACATCGGCGAGTGGGACTTCCCGCTCAACAAGCTGCTGCACAAGGCGCTGGATTTGTACATGTCCCGTCGTTGAGAAGGCACCTCTTCTCCCGCCCACCCGCCCCCTCCAACCACCGAAAGGTGCTTCAGGTCCCATGGCGCTCACCCTCTACGTCCACACCGACCGCTGGCGGGCGCACCAGCAGTCGGTGATCCAGCAGTTCCCCGGGATCGTCCCGGTCTGCAAGGGCAACGGGTACGGCTTCGGGCACGAGCGGCTCGCCGACGAGGCGTCGCGGTTCGGCTCGGACGTGCTGGCCGTCGGCACCACCTACGAGGCCGCGCGGACGAAGGACTTCTTCGGCGGCGACCTGCTCGTGCTGACCCCCTACCGGCGGGACGAGGAGCCGGTGCCGCTGCCGGACCGGGTGATCCGGTCGGTGTCCTCGGTGGAGGGCGTCGGCCTGATGCGCGGTGCGCGTGTCGTCATCGAGGTCATGAGCAGCATGAAGCGGCACGGCGTCACCGAGGAGGATCTCGGCAAGCTGCACGCGGCGATCGACGAGGTCCGGCTGGAGGGTTTCGCGATCCACCTGCCGCTGGACCGGGCGGACGGTTCGGATGCCGTCGAGGAGATCATCGGCTGGATGGACCGGCTGCGGGCCGCGCGGCTGCCGCTGGACACCATGTTCGTCAGCCATCTGAAGGCGGACGAGTTCGCGAGGCTGCAGCAGCAGTTCCCGCGCACGAACTTCCGGGTCCGCATCGGGACGCAGCTGTGGCTGGGCGATCCGCAGGCCACCGAGTACCGGGGCGCGGTACTCGACGTGACGCGGGTGCGCAAGGGCGACCGGTTCGGCTACCGGCAGCAGCGGGCGGCGGGCGACGGCTGGCTGGCAGTCGTGGCCGGCGGCACCTCGCACGGGGTCGGTCTGGAGGCGCCGAAGGCGCTGCACGGGATGACCTCGCGGGCCAAGGGCGTGGCGCGGGCCGGGCTGGCGACCGTCAACCGGAACCTGTCGCCGTTCGTGTGGGGCGGCAAGCAGCGGTGGTTCGCCGAGCCGCCGCACATGCAGGTCTCGATCCTCTTCGTCCCGGACGACGCACCGGAACCGACGGTCGGGCAGGAGCTGGTGGCCCAGCTGCGGCACACCACGACCGCCGTGGACCGCACGGTCGACCGCTGACCGGCGGGGCGGAGCGCGGCGAGGGCCGCGCCCCGGCCCGCGGGGCGGGAGACGGTCAGCGCTCGACGGTGCCCGCGATGAACTTCTCGACCAGCTCGTGCGCCTCGCTGTCGAAGTACTGCACGGGCGGGGACTTCATGAAGTAGGACGACGCGGACAGCACGGGGCCGCCGATGCCGCGGTCCTTGGCGATCTTCGCGGCCCGCAGGGCGTCGATGATCACGCCGGCGGAGTTCGGGGAGTCCCAGACCTCGAGCTTGTACTCCAGGTTGAGCGGGACGTCGCCGAACGCGCGGCCCTCGAGGCGGACGTAGGCCCACTTGCGGTCGTCGAGCCAGGCGACGAAGTCGGACGGGCCGATGTGCACGTTGTCGGCGCCCAGGTCCCGGTCGGGGATCTGCGAGGTGACGGCCTGGGTCTTGGAGATCTTCTTGGACTCCAGCCGCTCGCGCTCGAGCATGTTCTTGAAGTCCATGTTGCCGCCGACGTTCAGCTGCATCGTGCGGTCCAGGATGACGCCGCGGTCCTCGAAGAGCTTCGCCATCACGCGGTGCGTGATCGTCGCGCCGACCTGCGACTTGATGTCGTCGCCGACGATCGGGACACCGGCCTCGGTGAACTTGTCCGCCCACTCCTTGGTGCCGGCGATGAAGACCGGGAGGGCGTTGACGAAGGCGACGCCCGCGTCGATGGCGCACTGGGCGTAGTACTTGGCGGCGTCCTCGGAGCCGACGGGCAGGTAGCACACCAGCACGTCGACCTGGCGCTCCCGCAGGGTCGCCACGACGTCGGCGGGCTCCTCGGCGGACTCCTCGATGGTCTGCCGGTAGTACTTGCCCAGACCGTCCAGCGTGTGGCCGCGCTGGACCTGCACGCCGGTGGAGGGCACGTCGCAGATCTTGATGGTGTTGTTCTCGCTGGCGCCGATGGCGTCCGCGACGTCGAGTCCGACCTTCTTGGCGTCGACGTCGAAGGCGGCCACGAACTCGATGTCACGGACGTGGTAGTCGCCGAACTGGACGTGC
>DASSBO010000182.1:0-3964 GCA_035698655.1 Streptomyces sp. | reverse complement strand
CGGTCAGTGCTCCGGCGCCGGAGTTGTCGCCGGAGCCGTCGACGGATCCGCCGCTCCAGGAGGCCGGCGCGTCGCCGTGTGCCTGCTGCACGGCGTGGTCGACGAAGTCGGTGACCATGGCCTGCGTGTCGCCGGGATGGCCGCGCTGGACGGCTCCGGCGAGGTTGTGCACGGCGTCCGGCGACATCACCGACGAGTCGGCGCGCGCGTCGAACCGGTCGCCGAGGACGACGGCGTACACGCCGCTGATGCCGACCTCCGTACGCAGGTCCTGGAAGAGGGTCTTCGGATGGAACTCGGAGGCGTTGGGCAGGACGGCGACGAAGACCGGCTTGTCGGCGTCCTTGATGGTGGTGCTCAGGTCGTGGGCCTGGCCGCTGGAGAGGTGGTCAGAGGCCCGTGGGTCGACGTAGACGGGTCCGTGCTGCAGGGCGTTCGCCGCCCGGTCGATCCCGTTCGCGGCCTGCGCGCCGGTCGACGTCACCGCGACGAGTGCCAGCAGGGCGGCCAGTACCGCCAGCACCGGCAGGAGAAGGCGCCGCCGTGTCGTGGACTGCAGAGCGGTGTCCATACTTCGACGCTAGCGCCGAATCCGTCATAACGGGCGATTTCCGGCATCGGAACCCCGCGTACGCCGGCCCGCATAGGATCACCGGTATGACGATCGAAACGGGGTTCGTGGAGGTCACCGACGAGGCGGAGCTGCGTGACCTGGTCGGCAGGCCGACACCGTGGGCCGAGGGGAAGGTGCGCTACGCGCTGCACGCCTTCGACCGCGAGTGGCTGGCCCACTCGCCGTTGTGCCTGGTGGCCACCTCCGCGCCGGACGGCACCTGCGACGTGTCCCCCAAGGGTGACCCGCCCGGCTTCGTGAAGGTCCTCGACGACCACACCGTGGTCGTGCCCGAGCGGCCCGGCAACAAGCGCGTCGACGGCTTCCGCAACATCCTGGGCAACCCGCACGTCGGGCTGATCTCCCTGCTGCCCGGCCGTGGCGACACGCTGCGCATCAACGGCCGGGCACGGATCCTGCGGGACGCGCCGTTCTTCGACGACATGACGGTGCGCGGCAGCCGTCCGAAGCTCGCGCTGCTCGTGCAGATCGAGCAGATCTTCTTCCACTGCTCCAAGTCGTTCCTGCGCTCCAGGGCCTGGGATCCGGACACCTGGCGGCCCGATGCGCTGCCGCCCCGCGCCCGGCTCTCCAAGGAACTGGAGCGCAGGAACGACCCGATCGAGGTGCTGGAGGAGCACTACGGTCCGCGCTACGCCGAGCACCTCTACGACTGAGCGCCGACCGCCCGCCCGCTAGGACAGGCAGGTCGTGGGGGTGGCGTGCGCGGGGTCGAGGGCGTTGGCGGTCTCGTGCATCGCCGCCCGGTCCACGGTCCCGATCGCCACGTGCTCGGAGATGTCGATCGCGCACTTGTCCTGGATCAGCACGTTGTGCACGTTCGGGCCGTCCAGGAACTGCGAGGTGTAGGGCGTGACCACCTCGTCGTACCGGGTGGCGATCACCGTGTAGTCCACGCCGGGCACCGTGTCGCCTCCCGCGTTGAGCTTGCGCAGCAGGTCGGAGCCGGCCACCTGGTCGGTCAGTGCGGGGGCGGTGCCGTCGATGGCGTCCTCAGCGCCGGGGAAGTAGTCCAGCAGTCTGGTCAGGCCGTTCAGCGTGGTGCCGTGGTTGCTCGGCGCGATGCCGACCAGTGTGTGCACCTTGGCGGCGCCGCCGAGGAACTTGAGGTAGTAGCGCGGCATCATGCCGCCCTGCGAGTGCCCGACGACGTCGACCTCGTTCGTGCCGGTCGCCGCCAGGACCTCGTCGACGTAGTCGGACAGCTGCTGCGCGGACTCGTCCACCGGGCCCAGCCCGTGGAAGAGCGGCACGCCGTCGAGCTGCCCGTAGTCCAGGGAGAACACGCAGTACCCGCGGTGCTCGAGGTACGGCGCCATGCCGAGCCAGTTGTCGACGGAGTTGCCGAACGTGCCGTGCACCAGCACCACGGCCCGCGGGTGCGCGCTCGAGGGCCGGCAGGAGTAGTCGTTCCACCCGCTGCTCGTCGCGGCGTCCGCCTGCGGGGCGGCGGCGGCCACGGTGGGCAGCGCGGCGACGGCCAGTGCGGCCGCCGCGACGGCGGCTGATCTGCGGAGTCGTTGCCAGGACAGCGTCATGTGGGGCTCCTCGCGGCTTGAGGATCGCTGTTGAATACCTGTCAACGTACGCACGAGTAACACCGGCGGGTAGTCTCGGGACGGTAAATTCTCGTGTCCACATCAAGCCGCCGGTCGAGTCGCCGGGGGCGCGGCTCTGAGTACGCTGGAAGCTTGGCCGGGTGTGACGAAGGTCAACACATCCGGGCGCACGGATCCCGTGCTGCTGGGTAGGCGCCTCGCCGCACAGCTGGACGTACGCACCAATACGAAGGAGCCCCATGAGGATCGGGATCGTCGGAGCCACTGGTCAGGTCGGCGGCGTGATGCGCGAGATTCTGGCCGAGCGGAACTTCCCGGTCGACGAGCTGCGGCTGTTCGCCTCGGCACGGAGCGCCGGGCGCACCCTGCCGTGGCAGGGCACCGAGGTCACGGTGGAGGACGCGGCCACGGCCGACTTCACCGGCCTGGACGTCGTCCTCTTCTCGGCCGGCGGCGCCACGTCCAAGGCCCTGGCCGAGAAGGTCGCCTCGCAGGGCCCCGTCGTCATCGACAACTCCTCGGCCTGGCGGATGGACCCGGACGTGCCGCTGGTCGTCTCCGAGGTGAACCCGGACGCCGCGCGGCAGCGTCCGAAGGGCATCATCGCCAACCCGAACTGCACGACGATGGCGGCCATGCCGGTGCTGCGGCCGCTGCACGCGGAGGCCGGACTGGAGGCCGTCGTCGTCTCCACCTACCAGGCGGTCTCCGGCAGCGGACTGGGCGGCGTGTCGGAGCTGGACGAGCAGGCCCGCAAGGCCGTCGAGTCCGACGCCACGCAGCTGACCCGTGACGGGCGCGCGGTGGACTTCCCGGCGCCGAACAAGTACGTGCGGCCGATCGCCTTCAACGTGCTGCCGATGGCCGGGTCGATCGTCGAGGACGGCCGGGACGAGACGGACGAGGAGCAGAAGCTCCGCAACGAGAGCCGCAAGATCCTGGACGTGCCGGAGCTGAAGGTGGCCGGCACCTGCGTGCGGGTTCCGGTCTTCACCGGGCACTCGCTGCAGATCAACGCGCGCTTCGAGCGCCCCGTCACCCCGCAGCGGGCCCGGGAGCTCCTCGGCGACGCCCCGGGCGTGGCGCTCTCCGACATCCCCACGCCGCTGCAGGCCGCCGGGCGCGACGCGAGCTACGTGGGCCGGATCCGCGCCGACGAGACGGTCGAGCACGGCCTGTCGCTGTTCGTGGCGAACGACAACCTGCGCAAGGGTGCCGCGCTGAACGCGGTGCAGATCGCCGAGCTGGTGGCGGCCGAGGGCCGCTGAACCGGCGGACGCACACGGGGCGGACCGTCACGTGTCCTTCGCCGGGCCGCGCGGCGCGCCGTCCTCCTCGACGGCCTCCTCCACACTCAGGCGCGGCTCGACGGCGAGCTCGGGCGGCAGCGCGTCGGCGGCCAGGTCACCGAGCTCGGGCGGCGCCGACTCCGGCGGCTCCACGGCCTCCGGCTCCTCGTCCGCCCTCGCCTCCTCGCCCGCCTCGGCGTCGGGCGCGCCGGCGCCGCGGTTGCCCCGGTCGAGGAAGCGCAGCAGCTCGACGGGGAAGGGGAGGACCAGCGTCGAGTTCTTCTCGGTGGCGACCGAGGTGATGGTCTGCAGCAGCCGCAGTTGCAGCGCGGTCGGCGTCTGCGACATCGCCTGCGCGGCCTGGGCCAGCTTCTTGGACGCCTCTAACTCCGCGTCGGCGTTGATGACCCGGGCCCGGCGGTCGCGCTGCGCCTCGGCCTGGCGCGCCATGGACCGCTTCATCGTCTCCGGCAGCGATACGT
>DASSBO010000181.1:0-9056 GCA_035698655.1 Streptomyces sp. | reverse complement strand
CGAGGGGCGGACGGTCTCGCATCGGTAACCTCCAGGCTGACCTGAGTACAACGTTGAAAACTCGGACGGGGCGACGCACGGTGGAAGGGCCGTGGACGTGTTCCCACGTTGTACCGAGGGCGTACTGTGGCGTCAACAGATCGGACAACGGATTTTCGGGGCGGGGACGGACGGATGAGCGAGCCCACGCGGGGGGCGCGGCTGAAGGACGTCGCGGAACTGGCCGGCGTCTCCATCAAGACGGTCTCCAACGTTGTACGCGGCCAGGCGCGGGTCGCCGAACCCACCCGGCAGCGGGTGCTGCGCGCCGTCGCCGAACTCGACTACCGGCCCAACGCCTCCGCCCGCCAGCTGCGCACCGGGCGCAGCGGCGTCATCGGCCTGGCCGTGCCCGAGCTGGTGCAGCCCTACTTCGCCGAGCTGGCCGCCGCCGTCATCGGCGCGGCCCGCAGGCACGGCGTCTCCGTCCTCATCGAGGAGACCGGCGGCGACCCGGAGACCGAACTGCGCGTCGCCTGCGGCCTGTCCGACCCGCTGATCGACGGGATGCTGCTCTCGCCGCTGGGCCTGGACCAGGCGGCGCTGGCCCGGCGGGAACGGCGGGTGCCGCTGGTGCTGCTCGGCGAGCGCGACTACGAGGTGCCCGCCGACCACGTCCTGATCGACAACGTCGCCGCCGCCCGCGAGGCCACCGAGCACCTGCTGGGCCTGGGCCGTTGCCGCGTCGCCGCGATCGGCTTCCAGACCGGCCCCATCTTCGCGACCGCGCAGCAGCGGGCCCGCGGCTACCACGAGGCGCTGCACGCCGCCGGCGTCACCTTCGACCCGGCGCAGGCGCCGTCCGTGCGCGACTACTCCCGTGCCGAGGGCGCCCGGGCGATGCGCGAACTTCTCGCCCTGCCACAGCCGCCGGACGCCGTCTTCTGCTTCTCCGACCTGCTCGCCTCCGGCGCGGTGCGCGCCGCCTGCGACCACGGGCTGCGCGTGCCGCAGGACCTGGCCGTCGCCGGGTTCGACGACATCGAGGAGACGCGGTACGCGACCCCGTCCCTGACCACGATCGCCCCCGACAAGCCGCAGCTGGCCCGGCTGGCCGTCGACGCCCTGATGACCCGCGTCACCGGCGATCCGGACGCCCCGCACACCACCGTCCACGCCGAGCACCGGCTGCTCGTCCGGGAGAGCACCACACCCACGGGCGGGGGACCCCGCGGCGTAAGCTCGTGACATGCCGTCGTCCGCCCGTCGCCCCGCGTCCCGTACCTACGATCCCGTGCGCGTGCGCAAAGCGCTCACGGCTCAGGTCGAGACGGTCGCGGCCGCGGCGCACCGGATCACGCCCGAGCAGCTCGCGCTGCCCTCCGGCCTGCCCGGCTGGGACGTGCGCACCCTGCTGGTGCACATCGCGCTGCAGATCGACTCCGTCCCCCGGCTGCTGTCGATGCCGGAACCGGCGGCGAAGGCCCCCGAGGTGGACCTGTCCACCTGGGCCCGCTCCACCGCCGGGAAGGCCGAGGAGCTGGACCGCGGCACCCGCGAGGAGGCCGACCGCGTCGCGGACGCGGCGGCCCGGGTCGACGAGGCCGTCGAGCAGCTGGAGCCGGTCCTGGAGTCGGCCGTGCGTGCCGACGTGCTGCTGCCGCACGACTTCGGCGCGATGCGTGCCCTGGACTTCACGGTGACCCGGCTCGTCGAACTGGTCGTGCACTCCGACGACCTCGCCCGCGCCACCGGCGTGAAGGTGCCGCTGGACCGGCTGGCGCTGGCGTCCGTCGTCCGGCTGCTGACCGACGCGCTCGCCGCGAAGGCGCCCGGCCACTCGGTCGAGGTGCGCGTCCCGCCCTTCGCCGTGACGCAGTGCGTGGCCGGCCCCCGGCACACCCGAGGCACCCCGCCGAACGTGGTCGAGACCGATCCGCTGACCTGGATGCGGCTGGCCACCGGCCGTACGACCTGGGCGGACGCCCGCTCCCGCCGGGTGCTGCACGCGAGCGGCGACCGCGCCGACATCTCCGGTCGGCTGCCCGTACTCGGCTGATCACCCGCTGCCAGGGCGATGCGCGTCACACCCTCCCGATTCGGAACGCGTCGTCCCCTGGCCTAGACTCGGGCACGTGCCACGTGGTGACGGACGACTCAACCACGACCTCCTCCCCGGTGAGAAGGGTCCCCAGGACGCCTGCGGCGTCTTCGGAGTCTGGGCCCCGGGGGAAGAGGTCGCGAAACTGACCTATTTCGGGCTGTACGCCCTGCAGCACCGTGGACAGGAGTCCGCGGGCATCGCGGTGAGCAACGGCTCGCAGATCCTCGTCTTCAAGGACATGGGCCTGGTCTCGCAGGTCTTCGACGAGACCTCCCTGGGCTCCCTGCGCGGCCACATCGCCGTCGGGCACGCCCGCTATTCGACGACCGGCGCGTCGGTGTGGGAGAACGCCCAGCCGACCTTCCGGGCCACCGCCCACGGCTCGATCGCCCTGGGCCACAACGGCAACCTGGTCAACACCGCCGAGCTCGCCGAGCTCGTCGCGGGCCTGGCCGGGCCCGGCGGCGGCCGCGCGACGCAGGTCGCCGCGACCAACGACACCGACCTGATCACGGCCCTGCTGGCCGGCCAGACCGACGACCAGGGCAAGCCGCTCACCGTCGAGGAAGCCGGCCCGAAGGTGCTGCCGAAGGTCCAGGGCGCCTTCTCGCTCGTCTTCATGGACGACTCCACCCTGTACGCCGCCCGCGACCCGCAGGGCATACGCCCGCTGGTGCTCGGCCGCCTCGAGCGCGGCTGGGTCGTCGCCTCCGAGACCGCCGCCCTGGACATCTGCGGCGCCTCCTTCATCCGGGAGATCGAGCCGGGCGAGCTGGTCGCCATCGACGAGGACGGGCTGCGCTCCGTCCGCTTCGCCGACGCCCGCCCCAAGGGCTGCGTCTTCGAGTACGTCTACCTGGCCCGCCCCGACACCGACATCGCGGGCCGCAACGTCTACCTCTCCCGCGTGGAGATGGGCCGCAAGCTGGCCGCCGAGGCCCCGGCCGAGGCCGACCTGGTCATCCCCACGCCCGAGTCCGGGACCCCCGCCGCCGTCGGCTACGCCGAGGCCAGCGGCATCCCGTTCGGCAGCGGCCTGGTCAAGAACGCCTACGTCGGCCGCACCTTCATCCAGCCCTCCCAGACCATCCGGCAGCTGGGCATCCGGCTCAAACTGAACCCGCTCAAGGAGGTCATACGGGGCAAGCGGCTGGTCGTCGTGGACGACTCCATCGTGCGCGGCAACACCCAGCGGGCCCTGGTGCGGATGCTCCGTGAGGCGGGCGCCGCCGAGGTGCACGTGCGGATCAGCTCCCCGCCGATCAAGTGGCCGTGCTTCTTCGGCATCGACTTCGCCACCCGCGCCGAACTGATCGGCAACGGGCTGTCCGTCGAGGAGATCGGCAAGTCCCTCGGCGCTGACTCGCTGGCCTACATCTCGACCGACGCCATGATCGAGGCGACGACCATCCCCAAGGACCGGCTGTGCCGGGCCTGCTTCGACGGCGAGTACCCGATGGACCTGCCCGACCCGGAGCTGCTCGGCAAGCACCTGCTGGAGACCGAGACCTCCCAGGCCACGCAGTCCGACGTGGACGGTGTGCGCACGCTCACCGCCGGTGTCGGCGGCGCCGACGCGCTGAAGCGTCCGTAGAACCAGCCGTCACACGTCACACGACAGGGAGCAACCGGCCATGCCGCAGTCCAGTGGTGCCAGCTACGCCGCCGCCGGCGTCGACATCGAGGCGGGCGACCGCGCCGTCGAACTGATGAAGGAGTGGGTGAAGAAGGCCCAGCGCCCCGAGTCGCTCGGCGGCCTCGGCGGGTTCGCCGGCCTCTTCGACGCCTCCGTCCTCAAGCGCTACGAGCGCCCGCTGCTGGCCTCCGCCACCGACGGCGTCGGCACGAAGGTCGCGGTCGCGCAGGCCATGGACATCCACGACTCGATCGGGCACGACCTGGTCGCCATGGTCGTCGACGACCTCGTGGTGTGCGGCGCCGAGCCGCTGTTCATGACCGACTACATCTGCGTCGGCAAGGTCCGCCCGGAGCGGGTCTCGCAGATCGTCAAGGGCATCGCCGAGGGCTGCGTGCTCGCCGGCTGCGCCCTCGTCGGCGGCGAGACCGCCGAGCACCCCGGCCTGCTCGGGGCGGACGAGTACGACGTGGCGGGCGCCGGCACCGGCGTCGTCGAGGCGGACGCCCTGCTGGGCCCGGACCGGATCCGGGCCGGTGACGCCGTCGTCGCGATGGCCTCCTCCGGGCTGCACTCCAACGGCTACTCGCTGGTGCGGCACGTGCTGCTCGAGCGGGCCGGCTGGAGCCTGGACCGGCAGGTGCCGGAGTTCGGCCGCACCCTCGGCGAGGAACTGCTCGAACCGACCCGGATCTACTCCCTTGACTGCCTGGCGCTGACCCGCACCACCGAGGTCCACGCGTTCGCGCACGTGACGGGCGGCGGGCTGGCCGCCAACCTGGCCCGCGTGGTGCCCGACGGGCTGCACGTCCGGCTGGACCGCGGCACCTGGAACCCCGCTCCGGTCTTCGGCCTGGTCGGCGAGGTCGGCTCCGTCGAGCGCGCCGAGCTGGAGAAGACGTTGAACATGGGCGTCGGCATGGTCGCCGTCGTGCCGCAGGAGTCGGTGGACGCCGCGCTCGCCACCCTGGCGGACCGCGGCGTGGACGCCTGGGTCGCCGGCGAGGTCGCCGAGCGCGCGGCCGGCGACGCCGACGCCGTCACCCTGACGGGTGAGCACCGCGCGTGATGACGCGGGCGGAGCCCGGTGACGGGTTCCGGGCAGCGCAGAACCCGGTCCGGCGGATGCCGGACCGGGCCCGTACTGCTGCGCCGACGACCGGCGGAACGCCTAGGCGCGCCGCCGGTTCGCCTGTGACTCGGACGACTCCTCGTCGTCGTCCTCGTCGTCGTTGTACAGCTCCGCGTACTGTGCGTACGGGTCGTCATCCGACTCATCGTCCTCGAACGGCTCGCCATTCGGCGACTGGTTCGACGTCGATGCGCCCAGTTCCTCGGCCAGACGTGAGAGATCCGTCCCGCCGCTGTTGTACTTCAGCTGGCGGGCGACCTTTGTCTGCTTGGCCTTGGCCCGGCCGCGCCCCATGGCTCGACCCCCTCAACGACGGGGCTCGACGGCCCCAGAGTCTTGACACGCGTTCATGATTCAGACCGGACGTACGGTCTCTCCGTAAGGAGGGACCGGTCCGTAGGGCTTCAACGGTACCTGCTTCCGCGGCGGGACGGTACGTCGCCCGCACGACACGGCTGGTCGCCGCCGGTGCCCTTGACCGATTTCTCGCTGGTCATTCGCGATTTTACCTTGGTGTGCCGACGTGACCCGCCCAGGGGTGCGTGAGAAGCCTCTCGCGCCGCCCCTGCGGCGGGTCACGCAGCGCCGCGGGGCCGGTACGGTACGTCGTGGCACCGGCCCGCGACAGCAGGGCAGCTCAGCGCCCTTCGGCCATCCGCTGCTCGGCGATGCGGTCGGACGCCACGGCCGGCGGCACGCCGTCGCTCTCGGCGCGCCGGAAGATCTCCAGCGTCGTGTCGAAGATCTTCTCCGCCTTTGCCTTCGCACGCGCGAAGTCGAAGCCGTGCAACTCGTCCGCCACCTGGATGACGCCGCCGGCGTTCACCACGTAGTCGGGCGCGTACAGCACGCCGCGGTCGGCCAGGTCCTTCTCCACGCCCGGATGGGCGAGCTGGTTGTTCGCCGCGCCGCACACCACGGTCGCCGTGAGCGCCGGGACCGTCTCGTCGTTCAGCGCGCCGCCCAGCGCGCACGGCGCGTACACGTCCAGCCCCGGGGTGCGGATCAGCGCGTCGGTGTCCGCGGCCACCTCGACCTCGGGGTGCGCGGCACGCACCCGCTCCACGGACGCGGCCCGCACGTCGGTGACGACGACCCGCGCGCCGTCCTCGAGCAGGTGTTCCACCAGGTGGTGCCCCACCTTGCCGACGCCGGCGATGCCGACCGTGCGCCCGCGCAGCGTCGGCGCGCCCCACTTGTGCTGTGCACCGGCCCGCATGCCCTGGAACACGCCGAAGGCGGTGAGCACGGAGGAGTCGCCGCAGCCGCCGTTCTCCGGGGAACGGCCCGTCGTCCACTCGTTGACGCGCGCGACGACGTCCATGTCCTGCACGTACGTGCCGACGTCGCAGGCCGTCACGTAGCGGCCGCCCAGCGAGGCCACGCAGCGCCCGTAGGCCTCCAGCAGCGCCTCGGTCTTGACGGCGGCCGGGTCGCCCATGATCACGGCCTTGCCGCCGCCGTGGTCCAGCCCGGCCATCGCGTTCTTGTACGACATGCCGCGTGACAGGTTGAGCGCGTCGAGCACGGCCTCCTCCTCGGAGGCGTACGCGTGGAACCGGGTGCCGCCCAGCGCGGGGCCCAGTGCGGTCGAGTGAATCGCGATGACGGCCTTCAGGCCGCTCTTCCGGTCCTGGCAGAGCACGACCTGTTCGTGCCCGCCCTGGTCGGTGCGGAAGAGGGTCTGCAGAACGCCGCCCTCGGTCGGTCCGTCGGCGGTGACGGCCGGACGTACGTCGGTCACGGTGGTGACTCCTGTAGCTCGCGTGGAACACCCCCCACAGCGGTCGCCCGCTTGTGGCAGGGGACCGGAGCGGAGAGCCGGTCACGACGAGCGTAGACCTGCTGACCCGTCCGGCAGCTCACAGTGCCACGATCGGGGTAGGACACCGCTGCGTCGCACCTGCGCGGCGCAGTGACGCCGGGGCCGTCCGGCGGGGACGAGAGGGGAACAAGCGTGGGGCAGAGCCCGACGGCAGCCATTCCGTACGCGGCCTACCTGCGGGTCTACGAGCCGCTGGCGGCGTTTCCCGAGCCCGAGCGCACCCACTGGTCCCGCTACGCCCGGCGGGAGGAGCTGCCCACGGCCCAGGACGAGCTGCGGCGCTCCCTGGCCGGCCTGCTGCCGGTGCCGCCGGTCGCCGTGCCGGTGCACGAGAGCGGGGACGCGTTCGTCGCAGAGGTGAACGGCGTCGTGTGCGTCTGCCCGTGGCGCACCCGGCTGCGCGGCTGGCAGTCCCTGGCCGCGCTGACCCAGGCCACGCCGCATGACCTGGACATGCCCGGCCCGGTGCTCGACGCCGCCGTGCCTCCGGTCGTCCGCCGGCAGGCCGCCGCGGACTACGACCGGTGGCGGGAGCACAACCCCGACGCACGCCCGTGGATCCGCACCGCGCTGTGGCACGTGCCGGTCCGCTGGTTCGCGCTCTTCGCCGACGCCGAACGGGAGTTTGCCAAGGCGGAAACCGGACAGAAGAGCGATCGGCAGTTCCTCCTCCGCTACCGCACACCGATGGTCGAGGCGCGGCGTCGTGTCGCCCGCGGCCTGAAGGTGCTCCGCGAGGAGCTGGAGGAGGGGCCGCTCGTCGACGGGCTGGTAGATGTGGGTCGGTGGCTCGAGGAGTTCCACCCGCGCTCCCTCGTCGAGCTGGACTACGGCGGTCTCGCCCACGTGATCACCGAGAAGCAGCTTGCCGACGACCACTCCGCCGCGGACGTGGCCGAGGGCATCAGGGCGCTTCGCGAGGGAGACGGGGAGCGGGCCGGCGAGGCCTACGAGCGGCTCACGGACCGCTGGCGGGCCGTCCGCGAGCTGCAGTTCGCCAACTGACCGTGGCGAGCGCACGTTCCGGGGTGACCGCCGGGACGTTGGTCCCGAACCGGGGCATACCCGCAGGAGTGACGGAAAGCACTTTTTCGGGGTCTTGCTCTCAGACCTACCCCTCGTGTCAAAATAGGACAAGGAGTCCGGAGAGGTTCCTTCCGTCCAAGTCCGGGCGGATGGTTCGGATTGCACTCTTTGGCGGGCCTTGCGGCCCCTTGATCGGCCTGTGACTGATCGTCATGGCGGGGTGACTGTCCGCTATGGCACGGTCCATCGGCATCCGCCGAGGTTGAACACCTGAGAGCGCAATTCCATCGGTTTGGCCGACGTGGCTGGACAGATGGTGTAGTTGTAGTGCCGAGGACAAGCCGTTCGTCCTATAACCGACTCGACCCGCCTTGCGCCATTTCGGGCAACGCGGGCCTAGGTGCAGAATTTAGAGGAAAGAACCGTGATGGTTCGGTTCTCCCGAGGAGGCCGCTCATGACCGCTCGCACCCCTGATGCCGAGCCGCTGCTGACCCCGGCTGAGGTTGCCACGATGTTCCGCGTGGACCCGAAGACGGTCACACGCTGGGCCAAGGCAGGCAAGCTCACGTCGATCCGCACGCTCGGCGGGCACCGTCGCTACCGCGAGGCGGAGGTCCGTGCGCTGCTCGCGGGCATCCCGCAGCAGCGCAGCGAGGTCTGACATCAGAGGCTGTACGGCGAAATAACCGCATAAACGGACGGGTTTCCGGGGCCCCCTCTCTTGGAACGTCGTCCGCACAGCACGGTGCGATCGCGCTGGACTCCGCCGGGTCCAGCGCGATTTCACGTGTCCGGCCGGCCCCTGACGGCGCCTGTCCGGTGCGGCTGTGCGCGGACCTGTGCGGTGGTGTGTGGGACGGTGTCGGGGCTGGTGCAATTGCACATATTAAATTGACGGCGTGTAGGGGATGCATAAGTTCCCTGCGTCTTCCCGGAAAATGAGTGATCTGCGTCACTCTGCAGCGACCTTGCCCTGGTCAACGGCCTTGCGGTAGAGGGGAGTCGGCGTCGAGGCCGGTCACGCGTCCGCAGCCGGGCCGGCGTCCGGGGGGCCTTCCATGGCCAGCCGGAGCAGCCGGTGGCAGACGGGGCAGTGCCGCGTGGCGTGTCGGTAGCGCGAAGCGGCGGCGAGGTGCGCGCGCAGCAGCGCGCGGGTCTCGTGGCGCGGAGCGGGGGACGTCGGGAAAGCCGTCATCGCGCCCACCTCCTGCGGGGACCTGTGTCCCAAGAGGTACCCCTCCCCCACAGAACCGTCAAGACGGGCAACCCGCCTCATTCGGAAGGGTGGCCGGCGCCTCCGGCGCCGGGCGCGGCCAGGCGGCAGCCGCCGGACATGGGAAAGGCCCACGACC
>DASSBO010000180.1:0-4351 GCA_035698655.1 Streptomyces sp. | reverse complement strand
CAGCGCGTCGCCGCGCCGCACGGCGTCCGCGGAGACGCCGTGCAGGTTGACGGCGACGCGTGCCACGGCGCCCACCTCGTCGTGTGCGTGCTTGAGTGCCTGCAGGCCGCGGACGCGAACCTGGCGTCCGTCGGAGGCCAGCACGAGCCGGTCGCCGGTGCGCAGGGTGCCGGCGCCCAGGGTGCCGGTCACGACGCAGCCGCGCCCGCGCACGGTGAAGGACCGGTCGATCCACAGCCGCACGTCCGCGTCGGGGTCGGGGCCGGGGAGGGCGGCGGCGAGCCGGTCGAGCGCGGCGCGCAGCGCGTCCAGCCCGTCGCCGGTGACGGCGCTGACGTCCACCGCCTCCACCTCGCCCAGCGAGGTGTCCGCGAGCCGTGCGAGCGCGTCGTCGCGGGCGGGCGCGGGGTCGGCCAGGTCGCTGCGGGTCACGGCGAGCACCGCGTGCCGTACGCCGAGGGCGTGCAGCACGGCCAGGTGCTCGGTCGACTGCGGCTGCCAGCCCTGGTCGGCGGCGACGACGAACAGCACGGCGGGCACCGGCCCGACACCGGCCAGCATGTTGCCCACCAGCCGCTCGTGCCCGGGGACGTCGACGAAGGCGACCTGCCCGGCGCGCGGCAGCCGCGTCCACACGAAGCCCAGGTCGAGGGTCAGCCCGCGGCGGCGTTCCTCCGCCCAGCGGTCGGGCTCCATGCCGGTCAGTGCGCGCAGCAACGCCGACTTGCCGTGGTCGACGTGCCCGGCCGTGGCGACGACGTGCACCTCTCCTCACCCCTCCCCGCGTGCGACGTGCACGCCGGCGGCCCGGACGGCCGCGGTCAGGACGGCGTCGTCCGGTTCCGGGACGGCGCGCAGGTCGAGCAGGCAGCGGCCGGCCTCGACACGGGCCAGCACCGGGTGCTCGCCCTGCCGCAGCGGAGCGGCGAAGCCTTCCGGCAGGGAGACGGCCGCGCTGGGCAGCGTGACGCCGGGCGCGCCGCCGCCGCCGACCGCCGCCTCGCTGTCGACGGCGTGGGCGTCCAGGCCGCTCTCGCGCAGCGTGGTCGCGAGCTGTTCGGCCCGGGCGCGCAGCGCCGCCGGGTCGGCGTGCAGCGCGGTGTGCGTCGGGGTCGCCGGGCCGCGCACGGTCGCCTCCAGGGCAGCGAGCGTGAGCTTGTCGACGCGCAGGGCGCGGGCGAGCGGGTGCCGCGCCAGCCGCCGCACGCAGTCGGCCTGACCGAGCAGCAGCCCGCACTGCGGGCCGCCGAGCAGCTTGTCGCCGCTGGCGGTCACCAGGGTGGCGCCGGCGCGCAGCCGGGCGACGGCGTCGGGTTCGTCGGGCAGCGCGGGGTCGGGGCGCAGCAGCCCGGAGCCGATGTCGACGACGACGGGCACGCCGAGGCGGGCCAGTTGGCCGACGTCGACGGAGCGGGTGAAGCCGCTGATGCGGAAGTTGGAGGGGTGCACCTTCAGCACGAAGCCGACGTCGGTGCCGTCGCCGACGGCGTCCGCGTAGTCCTGGAGGGTGGTGCGGTTCGTGGTGCCGACCTCGCGCAGCCGTGCCCCGGCGGACTCCAGCAGGTCGGGCAGCCGGAAACCATCGCCGATCTCCACCATCTCGCCGCGGCTGACGACGACGTGCCGACCGGCGGCGAGCGCGGCCGCGGCGAGCGCGAGCGCGGCGGCGCCGTTGTTGACGAGGTGTGCGGCCTGCGCGCCGGGCACCGCCTCGCGCAGCGCGTCCAGCGCCGAGCGGCCGCGCCGGGCCCGTGCGCCGGTGGCCAGGTCGAGTTCCACGTCGGTGGGGCCGCAGGCGGCGAGCAGCGCCTCGCGGGCGGCGGCAGACAGCGGTGCCCGGCCGAGGTTGGTGTGCAGCAGGACGCCGGTGGCGTTGACGACGGGCCGCAGCCGGGCGGCCGTACGGGGGAGAGCGGCGACTGCGGCGTCGGCGACGGCGTCGGCGGACGGCGAGATCTCGCCGTGCCGGACGCGCTGCTGCGCCCCGGCCACGGCCTTCTTGACGAGTGTTCGGCCCAGGCGTTCGGCCGCCCGGGTCAGCCTCGGGTCGCCGAGTACCACGTCGGTGCGGGCGACCCGTCGGCGTACGTCTCCACCGGTCATCTGCTGCGTGCCTCCTGCGCCGTCGAACGAGGTGTCTCGGTACCCGTTACGGGGGCGGCGGAAACCGGTGATTTCCAGGCCGGCGGCCATCCGGGAAGTGCGGAACGCACTCTTGCACTTCTGGTTGAACGGTGCGGATACTTCCCCTCAGTGCTTGTCAGGAGCACGCCTAAAGGCGGCTGCTGACGACACCTCACGCACCCCACCGTCGGAGACCCCACCCTGGAGGAAGAGTGAGGAACAAGCGCATGACCCCCCGCACCGGCATGACCAGACGCGCCCGGATACTCGCCGCGGCATCGGGCCTCGCGGCAGTTGCCGCGCTCGCCCTGCCGACCGCCGCACAGGCCGACTCCCCCCAGCACTTCAGCGCCGCGCAGCTCGGCAAGGCGAAGGCGTCGGTGCTCAAGGCCGACGTCGCCGGCACCGCGTGGTACGTCGACAAGAAGACGGACACCCTCGTCGTCACGGCCGACGAGACCGTCAGCAAGGCGGAGATCGCCAAGATCAAGAAGTCCGCGGGCAGCCTCGCCGGCGCGGTCGAGATCAACCACACGAACGGCACATTCCGGAAGCTGCTCTCCGGCGGCGACGCCATCTACGCGGACGCCGGGTGGCGCTGCTCGGTGGGCTTCAACGCCTACTCCGGCGGCTACTACTACATGATCACCGCCGGTCACTGCACCGAGGGCTACCCGAACTGGTACACCGCCGGCGGCTCCTACATCGGCCCCAGCGTCGTCTCCAGCTTCCCGGGCAACGACTACGGCATCGTCCGCTACGACGGCAACGTCTCGCACCCCGGCACCGTCGGCGGGCAGGACATCACCCACGCCGCCAACGCCTACCGCGGCGAGTACGTCACCCGGCGCGGCAGCACCACCGGCACCCACGGCGGCTACGTCACCGGCCTGAACGCCACCGTCAACTACGGCAACGGTGACGTCGTCTACGGTCTCATCCAGACCAACGTGTGCGCCGAGCCCGGCGACAGCGGCGGCTCGCTGTACGACGGCACCGCCGCCATCGGCCTCACCTCGGGCGGCAGCGGCGACTGCAACTCCGGTGGCACCACGTTCTTCCAGCCGGTCACCGAGGTGCTCAACGCGTACGGCCTGAGCGTGTACTGATCCCCACTTCGTACACGCCGGTCCCTCCCCGAGGCCCGCGTGCCGCCCCGCCCCACCGGGCGCGGCCCGCGGGCCTCCGCGTGCGGGTGAACGGGGCGCGCGTAGTGTCGTGCCCATGTTCGTCCTGGAACTGGTGTACACCGCGCCGCTCGCCCGCATCGACGAGCTGATCCCCGAACACGTCGGCTGGCTGGATCAGCACTACGCCGCCGGGCTCTTCCTGGCCTCCGGGCGCAAGGAGCCGCGTGACGGCGGCGTCATCCTGGCCGCCGGCGTGGATCGCGCCCGGATCGAGGCGGTGGCCGCCACCGACCCGTTCGTCCTGGCCGGCGCGTGCAGCTACCGGATCACCGAGTTCGTCGCCACGAAGACCGCCCCCGAGCTGGAGGCCCGCCGCGAGAAGCGCGCCTGAGGGGCGCCGGTAGGCTGAGCCGCGCACGCACGACATCTGGAGGGGATCACCGTGGCCGACACCGACGCGGCACGCAAGGCGTTCGACAAGTTCGACCGGGACGGGGACGGGCTGGTCACGGCCAAGGAGTTCCAGCTCGCCATGGCGGACATGGGGGACGTGCACTACACGGAGTCGATGGCGCAGGCCGTCCTCAACACCAAGGACCGCAACAGCGACGGCAAGCTGTCCTTCGAGGAGTTCGTGGAGGTCCACGAGGGCGCCAAGTAGCCGCCGCGCGTCCACCGGGCGGATGCCGGTGCTCCCTGCCAAGCTGGGAGCAGGACACCCGAGCACCCCGCGGAGGGCGACGCCCATGCTCACCACCTCGTACGTGCCCGGCGCGCCGGTCTGGCTCGACCTCGGCGCCCGCCACATCGACGCGGCGGCCGACTTCTACCGCCGCCTGTTCGGCTGGGAGTTCGTCTCGGCCGGCCCGGAGGCCGGCGGCTACGGCTTCCTCCGGCAGGACGGCAGGACGGTCGCCGGTCTCGGCCCGCTCACCGAAGAGGGCGCGAGCCCGTCCTGGACGGTGTACTTCCACACGCCGGACGCCGACGCCACCGCCAAGACCGTGGAACAGGCCGGCGGCAGCGTCCGGGTGCCCCCGGCGGACGTCTTCGGCTACGGCCGGATGGCGGCCTTCACCGACCCCGCCGGGGCGGAC
>DASSBO010000179.1:0-7576 GCA_035698655.1 Streptomyces sp. | reverse complement strand
CGGCCCGCGCCGCCTTGAGCTGCGCCGGCCCGGCGACCGCCTGCACGCCGGCGGCGCGCAGGTCGCGCGGGTCGAAGCCCTGGGCGTGCCGGGTGAGGACGCCGATCTCCTCGTCGCGGGCGGGCAGCGGAACGTTCAGCTTGAGCAGGAAGCGGTCCAGCTGTGCCTCGGGCAGTGGGTAGGTGCCCTCGTACTCGACGGGGTTCTGCGTCGCCGCGACCAGGAACGGTTCGGGCAGCGGGCGCGGGGTGCCGTCGACGGAGACCTGGTGTTCCTCCATGGCTTCGAGCAGGGAGGCCTGTGTCTTGGGCGGCGTGCGGTTGATTTCGTCGGCGAGCAGCAGGTTGGTGAAGACGGGGCCGGGCTGGAAGGAGAACTCGGCGGTGCGGCTGTCGTAGACGAGAGAGCCGGTGACGTCGCTCGGCATCAGGTCGGGGGTGAACTGGACGCGCTTGGTGTCCAGTTCGAGTGCTGCTGCCAGCGCGCGCACCAGCAGCGTCTTGGCGACGCCCGGGACGCCTTCGAGCAGGACGTGTCCGCGGCACAGCAGGGCGACGACGAGACCGGTGACGGCCGCGTCCTGGCCGACGACGGCCTTGGAGATCTCGGTGCGCAGCGCTTCGAGGGCGCTGCGGGCGCTGTCTGCTTCGGCGGCGGGGGCGCTCACGAGGTCTGTTCCCTCTCTGTCGGTGGTACGGCGACGGTGGACGGTGTGCCGGGGCGGTGCGCGGCTGGGCCCAGCCGGTGTTCGAGGTCGTCGAGGCCGTCGGCCAGGGTGACGAGTGCCTTGTCGTCGGCCGGTGCGGGGCCGAAGAGCAGGGCGTGCAGGCGGGCGACGTCCTCGCCGGGGTGCTGGTCGGCGACGGCCGGCAGCAGGGCCTCGGGTGTGTGGGCCTGCCGTGCGGGGACGCCGAGCAGGCCGGCCAGCCGGGTGCGGCTCGCCTCGCGCAGGGTGCCGGCGGCGTGGCCGCGGTCGCCGGCCGTGCGGTAGAGGCGGGCGCGGCCTTCGGTGGCTTCGGAGGCGCGCACCGCCACGGGGAGACGTTCGGGGACGAGGCGGCCCAGGCGGCGGGCGCGCCACAGGGCGGCGAGGCCCGCCGCGATGAAGAGCTGGAGCAGGGCCCAGCTCCAGCCGTCGGGGGCGAGGTCGAAGAAGCTGCGCTCCCCGTTCTGCGTCGCGGCTGCTTCGGCCGCGGACGGCAGGTACCACACGAGGTGCCGGTGCGCGCCGAGCAGTTGCAGGGCGAGCGAGGCGTCGCCCTGTTCGTCGAGGTTGTCGTTGTAGAGGATGTCGGGGGCGCCGAGGACGACGGTGTCCCCGTCGCCGCTCGCGGTGGGCACCCGGACCAGGGTGGGCTGCATGCCGCGGGCGTAGCAGGTGTCGGCGTCCGCGTTCGACGTCGCGTAGCCGAAGCCGCCCATGTGGGCCTTGCCGGCGCGCCGGGCGGCGGGCAGGTCGCAGCCGGGGCGGGTGGGTTCGACGTTGGACGGGATGCCGTCGACGTGGACGCCGGGCGCCAGGGTGCTGACGGAGGCGCGGGACGCGCCGAGCAGGACCAGGCGGCCGCCGCGGTCGGCTGCGCCGCGCAGCTTGTGCTGCTGCTGGTCGCCGAGGAGGTCGGGACGGGTCACGAGGACGGTGGTGTCCGGGCCGGCCGCCGCGACTGCGGCGTCGGCGGAGGTGACGACGTCGGTGGTGACGCCGCGGTCGGCCAGCAGTTCGGCGACGGCGAGGCTGCCGTGGCCGTCGGCCGAGCGGGGATCGAGCAGGCCGTGCTGCTGCCCCGAGCGCAGGGCGCTCAGCGCGACGCCGGCCAGGGCGAGGACGGCCGCTGCGACGAGCAGTCCGCGGGCGCGGGACCACAGCCGGCGGGCGGTGGGCGACGTGGAGGTGGAGCCGGTCGTGACGTCGGTGGTGGTGTTGGTGGTGGCGTCGGTCGCGGTGCTGCTCAACGGGCGCCTCCGCGTCCGCCTGCGCCCGCACCCGCGCCCGCGCCCGCGCCGGTCTTCGCCGGTTCGGGGGTGGTGGCCTGCAGTGCGGTGTCCAGGTCGCGCAGCCGTGCGTAGGCGGCGGCGTCGGCCGGCCGGCGGGCGTAGGTCACCTCGTCGAAGGAGCGGGCGGCGGCGTGCAGGGCGTCGGTGTGGCGGGGGAGGCTCCGGCTCGCCTCGGTGGCCGCCTCGTCGGCCGTGCGCCCGGGGCGCGGGTCGAGGAGTGCGCGTTCCTCGAGGGCGCGGACCAGGGCGCGCATGCGTTCCTGCAGGGCCTCGCTCCAGCGTCCGGCGGCGGCGTGCGCCTCGGCCGCGGTGCGGTGGTCGTCGGCGGAGCGTGGCCCCTCGTCGAACAACCCGGTGTCGGTCTTCGGGGTGCGCCGGAGAGCGCCGAGCCGCATCCGCAGGGCGACGAGCAGCAGGATGACGACGAGCACGATGACGACGAGGCCGACCGTGCCGCCCGGTGCGACGTCGGAGGCCGCGGAGGACAGGTCCGAGAGGCGGTCCCAGAACCAGTCCAGGGCGCGGCGGATCGGGCCGGGGTCGTCCTGGTGGTAGACGGGGCGGGACAGCTCGCGTTCGGCGGCGCGCCGTGCCGCCTCGCGGGGGACGGTGACCGGTGGTCCGCCGTCGCCCGGTGCGCCGGTGTATGCCTGCAGTGTGGCGGCCGCGCGCGTCGCGACCGCCGTGAGGCCCCCCGTCACGGCGTCAGCTCCCCGGGGTCGGGTGCACGGGGCCCTGCGGCCCCTGTGTCCCCTGCGGCCCCTGCGCCGACGCGCCGCCGACTCCGGCGGCGCGCGCCAGTTCCAGGTCGAGCGCCTCGCGGCGGATCCGCTGGTCCATGTAGAGCAGCGCGGTGATCCCGGCGTTGAGCGGCAGGGTGAGCGTCAGGGCGATGACGTCGCCGACGGCGATGATGAGCAGGTAGCTCCAGCTGAAGGTGTAGGTGCTGGGGCCGAGCAGGCTCTGGCCGTCGGTGAGCATCGCCAGCACGGAGGCCGGCGTCTGCACGAAGAAGCCGATGATCTTCGCCAGGATCAGCGCGAGCAGCTGCACGCCGAAGATCCGCCACCAGTTGCCGCGCACCAGCTTGGCGGAGCGGCGCAGCGCGCCGGTGACCTTCTGGCGTTCCAGCATCAGGGCCGGGGGCGCCAGGCAGAACCGCACCCACAGCCACACGCCGGCGACCAGGCCGGCGATCCCGCCGACCACACCGAGGGCGACGCCGCCGCCGGCGCTGCCGGCCGCGCCGACCAGCAGGCCGGGCAGGATGCCCGCAACGACCGCGCCGATGACGATGAGGGCGACCAGGACGGTCAGGCCCAGCATCCGCAGCAGGTGCGGTGCGGCCTCCCGCCAGGTCGCGCCCAGGGCGACGGGGTGCCCCAGTACGGCGCGGCTGACGACGATGGTGAGCATCGCGGTGGCGACGACGGTGCCGACGAGGGTGACGATCCCGGTGAGCCCGAGCGCGGACAGGGTCGCGGCCAGTGCGTTCAGCGCGTCGTCGAGGTCGGGTACCGGCTCGTTCTCGAGCGCCTGGAGACTGCTGTTGTCCGACAGCAGCAGGCCGGTGACCAGGGTGGAGATGAGGCTCATGAGGACCGCGACGCCGAGCGAGACGCCCAGGACGGTCCGCCAGTGGGCGCGCGCGGTGGTCACGGCGCCGTCGAGGATCTCGCCGACGCCGAGCGGCCGCAGCGGGATGACGCCCGGCTTGGCGGCCTGCGGCGGCTGCTGCCAGCCGGGGTACCCGGGCTGTCCTCCGCCCCAGCCCGCCGGGCCCTGCGGCGGGGGCGGGGTGCCCCAGCCGCCGCTCTGCGCGGGCGGCGGCTGCTGTGCCGACCAGTTGCGGGGCGGTTCGGCGCCGGGGCCGGCGGGCGGCGGGGCCGCCGCCTGGCCGCCGTCCGGCTCGCCGTCGCCCGGCTGCCGGTCGGAGGGGGAGGATCCGGGCGAGGCCCAGCCCGGAGAGTCGGTCATCGTCTGCGCTCCTTAGCCTGTTCGACAGCCATCGTGCCATGGTGACCGACTTCAATGGGCCCGAGTATCGGGGCAGACTGTGCGGATGGCTGATCAGTATGTTCCGGCGTTGCGCTGGGAGGAGCCCCCGGAGGGCCCCGTGGTCGTGTTGCTGGACCAGACCCGGCTGCCCGCCGAGGAGGTCGAGCTGGTGTGCACGGACGTGCCCGCGCTGGTGGGTGCGATCCGCACGCTCGCCGTGCGCGGGGCGCCGGTCCTCGGGCTCGCCGGTGCGTACGGCGTCGCGCTGGCCGCGGCGCGCGGGTACGACGTGGCGGAGGCTGCCCGGCAGCTGTCCGGTGCCCGTCCGACCGCGGTGAACCTGGCGTACGGGGTGGACCGCGCGCTGCGGGCGCACCGGGCGGCGGTGGCCGGCGGGGTGGCCGCCGGGAAGGCGGCGGACGCGGTGCTGGCCGAGGCGCGGGCCCTGCACCGGGAGGACGCCGAGGCGAGCGAGCTGATGGCCGAGCACGGCCGGGCGCTGCTGGAGGAGCTGCTGCCGGGCGGCGGGCTGCGCCTGCTGACGCACTGCAACACGGGGATGCTCGTCTCCGGCGGGGGCGGTACCGCGTTCGGGGTGGTGCGGTCGGTGCACCGCACCGGCGAGCTGCGACGGTTGTGGGTGGACGAGACGCGGCCGCTGTTGCAGGGGGCGCGGCTGACGTCGTACGAGGCGGCCCGGGAGCGGATGCCGTACAGCGTGCTGACGGACGGCGCGGCCGGGTCGCTGTTCGCGGCCGGTGAGGTGGACGCGGTGCTGGTCGGCGCCGACCGGATCGCCGCGGACGGTGCCGTGGCGAACAAGGTGGGCAGCTACCCGCTGGCGGTGCTGGCCCGCTACCACGGGGTGCCGTTCGTGGTGGTGGCTCCGGTGACGACGGTGGATCCGGGCACGGCGGACGGCGCCTCGATCGAGATCGAGCAGCGGCCCGGGCACGAGGTGACGCAGCTTCCGGTGCCCGCGGGGCCGGGGACGCTGCCGGAGGAGTCGGGCGGCGGGGTGCCGGTGGCGCCGGTGGGTGCCCAGGCGTACAACCCGGCCTTCGACGTCACGCCGCCGGAACTGGTCACCGCGCTGGTCACGGAGCGTGGCGTGGCGTCCCCGGTGACGGCCGCGGGCATCGCCGGGCTGTGTTCCGCCTCACGTCCTGACACGTCACGAACAGGTAATGGGATGATGAACTCATGAAAGGACGCGTCCTTGTCGTCGACGACGACACAGCACTGTCAGAGATGCTCGGCATCGTGCTGCGCGGGGAGGGCTTTGAACCGTCGTTCGTCTCGGACGGTGACAAGGCGCTCGCGGCGTTCCGCGAGACCAAGCCCGACCTCGTACTGCTCGACCTGATGCTGCCCGGCCGCGACGGCATCGAGGTGTGCCGGCTGATCCGGGCGGAGTCCGGTGTGCCGGTCGTGATGCTGACCGCGAAGAGCGACACGGTGGACGTGGTCGTCGGGCTCGAGTCCGGGGCGGACGACTACATCGTCAAGCCGTTCAAGCCCAAGGAGCTGGTCGCCCGCATCCGGGCGCGGCTGCGCCGCTCGGAGGAGCCGACGCCGGAGCAGCTCGCCATCGGCGACCTGGTGATCGACGTGGCCGGGCACTCGGTGAAGCGGGACGGGCAGTCGATCGCGCTGACGCCGCTGGAGTTCGACCTGCTGGTCGCGCTCGCCCGCAAGCCGTGGCAGGTCTTCACCCGTGAGGTGCTGCTGGAGCAGGTGTGGGGCTACCGGCACGCGGCCGACACCCGCCTGGTGAACGTGCACGTGCAGCGGCTCCGTTCGAAGGTGGAGCGGGACCCGGAGCGTCCGGAGATCGTGGTGACCGTCCGCGGCGTCGGCTACAAGGCGGGACCGGGCTGACGTGGCGGGTCGCTGGCGGAGCGGTGTGCTCTTCACCGACGGGCTGCTGCCGGAGGGCGCGACAGGCGTCCGCGGCCGGCCCGTCGTCCGGCTGTTCGTCCGCTGGGCGCGCCGCCCGCTGCTGCCCGTGGTGCGGCTGTGGCGGCGCAACATCCAGCTGCGTGTCGTCGCCGCGACCATGATGCTGTCCGTCGCCGTCGTCGTGGTGCTGGGCATGGTCGTCACCGGGCAGGTGCGCAACGGGCTGCTCGAGGCGAAGGAGCGTTTCGCGCAGAGTCAGGCCGTGGGGGGCTTCGCCTTCGCGCAGCGGGCGGCCGACAACGCGGGCACCCGGGGTTCGAACGACCAGGACTCCCCGAGTGTGGCCGGCGGCGGGCAGTCCACGTGGACGTGGCTGAACAGCCTGGTGGAGCAGTTGGCCAGCGGCGGCCAGGGCGTGTACTCGGTCGTCGTGCTCGGCTCCCACAGCGACGAGACGTCGATATTCGGCTCCTCCGACTCCCGGCTGAAGGCCGCCCGTTCCTCCGGGCCCCTTCCCGAGAAGACCATTCCGCAGGACCTGCGCAAGGCGCTGGACCACAAGGACGGACCGCACCAGCGGTACGGGGTGGTCCACCACCAGAACGGCGACACCGAGCCGGCCCTCATCGTCGGCAAGCGGGTCTTCGACCCGGACGGCAACCCCTACCAGCTGTACTACGTCTTCCCGTTCACGCAGGAGAAGGAGACGCTCAGTCTGGTGAAGGGCACGCTGGCCAGCGCGGGCGTGTTCGTCGTCGCGCTGCTGGGCGCGAGCGCCTGGCTGGTCGTCCGGCAGATCGTCACACCGGTGCGGATGGCCGCGAGCATCTCCGAACGGCTGGCCGCCGGACGGCTGCAGGAGCGCATGAAGGTCACCGGTGAGGACGACATCGCCCGGCTCGGCGAGTCCTTCAACAAGATGGCGCACAGCCTGCAACGCAAGATCCAGCAGCTCGAGGAGCTGTCCCGGCTGCAGCGCCGCTTCGTCTCGGACGTGTCCCACGAGCTGCGCACCCCGCTGACGACGGTGCGGATGGCGGCGGACGTGATCCACGAGGGCAAGGACGACTTCGATCCGGTCACCGCGCGCTCGGCGGAACTGCTCATCGACCAGCTCGACCGCTTCGAGTCGCTGCTGGCCGACCTGCTGGAGATCAGCCGTTTCGACGCCGGCGCCGCCGCGCTGGAGGCGGCGCCCACGGACCTGCGGGACGTGGTGCGGCGGGTCGTGGACGGCTGCGCGCCGCTGGCCGATCACAAGGGCAGCCGGCTGCTGGTGCACGGTGACGAGCAGCCGGTGGTCGCCGAGGCCGACGGGCGCCGGGTCGAGCGGATCCTGCGCAACCTGGTCGGCAATGCACTCGAGCACGGCGAGGGCCGCGACGTGGACGTCCGGATCGCCTGCGGCGGCGGAGCCGTCGCGGTGGCGGTCCGCGACCACGGTGTGGGCCTGCGGCCCGGCGAGGCCGCTCGTGTCTTCAACCGCTTCTGGCGGGCCGACCCGGCGCGTGCCCGCACCACCGGTGGCAGCGGGCTGGGCCTGTCGATCTCCCTGGAGGACGCCCGGCTGCACGGCGGCTGGCTGCAGGTGTGGGGGCAGCCCGGTTCCGGCGCGCAGTTCCGGCTGACCCTGCCGCTGACCGCCGGCGGCGACCTGACCAGTTCCCCCCTGCCGCTGCGC
>DASSBO010000178.1:0-3347 GCA_035698655.1 Streptomyces sp. | reverse complement strand
GCTGGACTACGACCAGTACGGCGGCTACGACATCGCCGCCCGCACCATCGGCGACGTCGTCTCCGCCGACCTGCGGCACGAGACCACGCGCAGGCAGCACCGGCGTGAACTGGCCGTGGCGACCTACAACGTGGAGAACCTCGACCCGGGCGACGACCAGGAGAAGTTCGACCAGCTCGCGCAGGGCGTCGTGCACAACCTGGCCTCGCCGGACATCCTCGCCCTGGAGGAGGTCCAGGACAACAGCGGGCCGACGGACGACGGCACCGTCGCCGCCGACGAGACGCTGCAGAAGCTGGTCGACGCCATCGCCGCGGCCGGCGGCCCCCGCTACGAGTGGCGCGGCATCGCCCCCCGCAACGACCAGGACGGCGGGCAGCCGGGAGGCAACATCCGCACCGTCTTCCTCTTCAACCCGGACCGGGTCTCCTTCACCGACCGGGCCGGCGGCGACGCCACCACCCCCGTCGAGGCGGAGCGGCACCACGGGAAGGCGGCCCTGAGCATCTCCCCCGGCCGCGTCGCGCCCGGCTCCCCCGCCTGGGAGGACAGCCGCAAGCCGCTGGCCGGCGAGTTCGTCTTCCGCGGCGAGCCGGTCATCGTCATCGCCAACCACTTCAACTCCAAGGGCGGCGACCAGTCGCTGCACTCGCGGTTCCAGCCGCCGAACCGCTCCTCGGAACTGCAGCGCAACCTGCAGGCGCACGAGGTGCACGACTTCGTCGAGGACCTGCTCAGCAAGCAGAAGAAGGCGAACGTCGTGGTGCTGGGCGACCTGAACGACTACGCGTTCTCGCGCACGGCACAGATCCTGATGCGCGGCGGCGCGCTGCGCGACGCCGTGCTGAGCCTGCCGGCCGACGAGCGCTACACCTACGTCTACGAGGGCAACTCGCAGGTGCTGGACCAGACCCTGGTCTCCCCCGGCATCCGCCGCTTCGACTACGACATCGTGCACACGAACGCGGAGTTCGCACAGCAGACCAGCGACCACGACCCGCAGGTGCTGCGCTTCCGTCCCTGAATGAGCGGTCGCCCCTGAACGGCGTCCGGACGGTCACCGTCCGGACGCCGCACCGGCGCCGGCGCCGGTGACGTGCCGCACGAGCAGCGCGGCGCCGGCCACCGCGCCCGGCATGAGCAGCACGGCGACGAACGGCACCACGAACGCGAGGGCGAGCGGCACCCCGAAGCCCCACGCCGTGCGCTTGTGCCCGCGCAGCAGCCGCAGCCGCTCCTTGACGGGCACGCCGCGGCGCTGCAGGGCGACGGAGGTCAGCTCGAGGGCGAGGAAGAAACCCGAGACGAAGAAGCCCACCACGGGCACCACCGTCTGCCCCAGGACGGGTACGAACCCGAGGACGAACAGCGGCACGGCCCACAACAGCGCCCGCCACAGCACGTACAGGCTGTCGCCGACGGCCGTGAACAACTGACGCCCCAGGCTCGCCTGCGGCCCGGGCGGACAGTCCCCCTCGGACAGCTCCACCTGCTCGGAGAGCTTCTCGTAGAACGGGTCTCCGATCAGCAGGGTGACGGCCGTGAAGGTGAGCGCAGCCAGCAGGAACGCCGCCGCCCACAGCATGACGGCGAAGACCACCCGCAGTGCGGTGCGCCAGCCGTCGGCCCAGTCGTCGGCGAACGGCGTGGCCCAGGTGGCGATGTCGTCGGCGAAGAACCCGAGCGCGGTCAGCGCGGCCGCGTACAGCACGAACGCGAGCAGCGCGGGCAGCAGCCCGAACCCGAACCACCGCCCGTGCCCGAACACCCACCGCTGCCCGCGCCCCAGAAACCGCATCCCCGCCATGAGTTCACCCATGGCGGGAGAGCCTACCGGCGAGCTTCCGGCGGTCAGTTGTGGCTGTGCAGGGCCGCGTTGAGGCCGCCCCACGAGCCGCTGCGCTGGAGGGCCTCGACGGTGCCGGTGGTGGAGTTGCGGCGGAAGAGCAGGTTGTCGGTGCCCGACAGCGCCACGGCCTTGGCGACCTTGCCGTCGGGCAGCGTGACCCGGGTGCCGGCCGTGACGTACAGGCCGGCCTCGACGATGCAGTCGTCGCCCAGCGAGATGCCGATGCCGGCCTCTGCGCCGAGCAGGCAGCGCTCGCCGATGGTGATCGTCTGCTTGCCGCCGCCGGACAGCGTGCCCATGATCGAGGCGCCGCCGCCCACGTCGGAGCCGTCGCCGACGACGACGCCGGCGCTGATGCGGCCCTCGACCATCGAGGTGCCCAGCGTGCCCGCGTTGAAGTTGCAGAAGCCCTCGTGCATCACGGTGGTGCCCTCGGCGAGGTGCGCGCCGAGCCGGACGCGGGCGGCGTCGCCGATGCGGACGCCCTTGGGCATGACGTAGTCGGTCATGCGGGGGAACTTGTCGACGCTGTTCACCGTGAGGTGCAGGCCCTCGGCGCGGGCCGCGAGGCGGGCGGCCTCGAGGCGGTCCACGGCGACCGGCCCGATGCTCGTCCAGGCGACGTTGGCGAGCAGGCCGAACATGCCCTCCAGGCTCTGCCCGTGCGGGCGGACCAGCCGGTGGCTGAGCAGGTGCAGCCGCAGGTAGACGTCGTGGGCGTCGAGTGGCTTCTCGTCGAGGGAGGCGATGACCGTACGGACGGCGATCACCTCGACTCCGCGCCGCGGGTCGGGGCCCAGGGCGCGGGGAGCGGCCTCGCCGAGCAGCTCGGCGGCCCGCTCGGGGCTCAGCCGTTCGGTGCCGGCCGGGCCGGGCGCCGCGGACAGCTCGGGGGCGGGGAACCAGGTGTCGAGGACGACGCCCTCGTCGGTGACGGTGGCGAGCCCGGCGGCGACGGCGCCGGTCGTGCTGGTGCTGCTGGTGGCTGCATCGGTCATACGCCGAACCTAACCGGACGCGGGCGCCGCCCGCGAACCGGCCTCACCGTGTGGGACGCGTGTGACGAGCGGCGGCCCGTCCCCCCCCGTACCGGGCCGCCGCTCGCCGTCGCGGCTCAGGGCCGGTCGCCCTTGTGGGCGACCAGGGCCTGCTCCAGGGTGAGCGAGTTGATGAGCACGTCGCCCTTGTGCGTCGTCGGGGGCGGCGGCGCGTCGTCGGGCATGCCTGGCGGCTGCTCGAAGGTGTAGTCGCGCAGCGCCACCCACCTGTCACCGACGTACTCCATGGTCCGTGGATCGAACAGCAGCTGGCTCTCCTCGCGCTGCTCCGCCTTCCTGATCCCGTGGACGGCGATGGCCTTGTCGCCTTGCGCGTCCGTCACCAGGTGGTCGACGGCCGCCACACCGTCGACCGTCTTCAGGGCGCGCAGGACGGCGGCCATGCCGTCGGGGTCGGCCGGGTAGGTCTGCAGGACCACGCTGACCGCGCGGAAGTCGTG
>DASSBO010000177.1:0-7681 GCA_035698655.1 Streptomyces sp. | reverse complement strand
GCTCATGTGCTTGCCGGCGATCATCTGGGCGACCTTGTTCTGGTCCTCGGTCGACCACTTGAAGTTCTCGAGGAACTTGGCGGTGTCGCCGCCGTTCTTGGCGAAGTCGGCGCTGAGGTACTTGTGCAGGTTCAGCGTCTTGTAGCCGCACTTGGCGTCCTCGACCGGCTTGAGGCAGCCGTCCTTGAACGGCGGCAGCTTGACCTCGACCATGTCGATCTGCGCGTTCATCCACTGCGGCTGCCACCAGTAGCCGATGAACGGCTTCTTGGCCTTGTACAGCCGCTCCATCTCCTTGAGCTGGGCGGCCTCGCTGCCGGTGGGCAGGATCTTGTAGTTGAGGTCGAGGTTCTTGATGAGCTCCTTGTCGTGCGTGCTGTACGACGGAGCCGCACCGATGAACTGGCCCTTGTTGCCGCTCTCGGAGGTCTGGAAGTCCTTCCAGTGCTTGTTGAGGTTGTGCCAGTCGGTGATGTCCGGGTGCTTCTCGGCGTAGTACTTCGGCACGAACCAGCCGATGTGGCCCTTCACGCCGAGGTCTCCGTCACCGGCCGGGACGATGCTCTTCTTCTTGTCGACGTACAGGTGCTCCTTCTTGGGAACGCCGTTCCAGTCCTCCAGGATGACGTCGGCCTTGCCGCTGTTCAGCGCGTCCCAGGCGACCGGCTCGTCCAGCTGCTTGACGTGGACCTTCACGTCCATCTTGTCCTCGAGCAGCTTCTTCGCCACTGCGACGTTCGCCTCGGAGCCCACCCAGGACGCCTGGGTGAAGGTGACCTCGCCACCGCCGCTGCCGCCGGCCGCGCCGGTGTCGGCCGCGCAGGCGCTGAGCGCCAGCATGCCGGCCACGCCGGTGCCCGCGATCACAACGTTGCGTATCCGCTTGCCGTGCTTCATGTGTGTTGCCTCTTCTGTTGGGGTGTTACGGAAAACGAGCGGTGAGGGTCAGCTCTCGGCCCGCTTGCGCAGGGAGGGCTGGGTGATCCGGTCCAGGACCACGCCGAGGCAGACGATCGCGATGCCGGCCGGCAGGCCGAGTCCCAGATCGCCCTTCGACAGGCCCCGCACGACGGAGTAGCCGAGTGCGCCGCCGCCGACGAGACCGCCGATGACGACCATCGACAGCACCAGGACGACGCCCTGGTTGACGGCGACGAGCAGCTGACGGCGGGCCAGCGGCAGCTGGACGCCGAGCAGCTGCTGCCGGCGGGTCGCGCCCAGCGACTGGGCGGCCTCCAGCGAAGCCGGGTCGACGTACCGCACGCCCTGCGCGGTGATCCGGATGACGGCCGGCATCGCGTAGATGACGGCTGCCGCGATACCCGCCGCGCGGCTCAGCGAGAACAGGTAGACCACCGGAATCAGGTAGACGAACTGCGGCATGGTCTGCATCGTGTCGAGGATCGGCCGCAACACCCGTTCCAGCCGGTCGGAGCGCCCGGCCGCGATGCCGATGAGGAAGCCGAACAGCAGGGTGAGGAACAGACCGGCCAGTACCTGGGAGAGCGTGTCGACGGACTGGCCCCACAGCCCCATCACGCCGATCAGCACGAGGGCCAGAACGGCGCTGAGCGCGGCGCGCCAGGTGCCGACGATCCAGCCGAGGACCGCCACCACCAGGACCACGGCCCACCAGGGTGTGGCGTCCAGACCGTCACGCAGCGGGTTGAGGATCCCCTCGGTGAAGCCCTGCGCCCACGTGTAGGTGCCGCCGAGCCCGGGGATGCCCTCCTTGATGTGGTTGATCAGCCAGGTCAGGGCGCTCTGCGCCGGGGTGGCGAAGTCGATCGTGTACTGATACGGCCACTTCTGCTCCCAGATCAGCGCGCCCACCATGGCGAACACGATCGTCAGCACGCCGGTCCCAGACCACACGACGCGGCTGCGCAGCCGCGCGGTCCGCGGTCGTGCGACGTCGTCGAGCCGCTCCCCGGCGACGGCGGTCGTGCGGTCCAGCAGGACGGCCAGCAGCACGACGGCGATGCCGGCGGTCAGCGCCTGGCCCATCTCCAGGGCGGCCAGCGCCTCGTAGATGTCCGCGCCGAGGCCGCCGGAGCCGATGAGCGCGGCAAGGACGACCATCGACAGGCACATCATGATCGTCTGGTTGATGCCGAGCATCATCTGCCGGCGTGCCAGCGGCAGGCGTGCGGTGCGCAGCCGCTGCCAGGGGCTCGCGCCCAGGGAGGCGGAGGCCTCCAGCGCGGTCGGGTCGGCACCGCGCAGCCCGAGCGAGGTGAGCCGGGCGGTCGGCGGCGCCGCATAGATGACGGTGGCGATCAGCGCGGACGGAATGCCGATGCCGAAGATCAGCACGAACGGCAGCAGGAAGGCGAACGCCGGCATCACCTGCATGGTGTCGAAGACCGGCCGCAGCATGCGCTCACCCCGGTCGGACAGGCCGGCGACCAGGCCGAGCAGGAAGCCCAGCAGGACCGCCACGGCGACGCACACGATCATGAGGGACAGCGTCTCCATCGTGCGTTCCCACATGCCCAGCACGCCGCAGACGACGAAGACGCCGAGTGCGGTGCCCGCGACGCGCAGGGCGCGGCGGCTGAAGTCGGCGCCGCCGGCCGCCCAGGCCACCAGCGTGCCGAGCACGGTGACGCCGATCCAGCCGAAGGAGTCGAGCAGCGTGGTGATGCCGTCCACGCCGGCGTTCGCCCAGTTGCTGAAGTGCAGCAGGAAGTAGACGAAGATCCAGCTGCTCTGACGGTTGCTGACGATCCACTCGTCGAGGTTGCCCAGCGGCGTGGAGAAGTCGACCGTCCAGGCATGCGGCCAGCTTCCGGAGCCGGTGACGACGGCGCTGACGACGGCGACCAGTACGGCCACGCCGAGCGCGAGCATCTTGGGGTTCGCCCCGAGCCGGGCGAGCGGACTCGGGCCGCCCCCGGCCGGGGGCGTCGGCTGCTTCGCGTCCCCGGGCTTCTCGGTGACGGGCTTCGGTGTTGCGGGGGCGCTCATCCGCGGCTCCCTTCGGGGCCGGTGACAGGTGCGGTGCGGGTACTCATACCGCGGCCACCTCCTTGTCCCGGCGCTCGTCCGGGCCCTGGTCCAGGCCGGCGACCACGGCGAGCAGCCGCTCGTGGTCGACGACGCCGAGCAGCTTCTTGCCGTCCATGACGCGGGCCGAGCCGCCGCTGCGGGCGACGGTTTCGATGGCGTCGGTCACGAGCGTGTCGGGGGTGAGCGCGGCTCCGGCGTCGGCCTCCTCGCCGATGGCGGGGCGCATCGCGCGGCGCACGGAGATGACCTGCTCGCGCGGCACGTCGCGTACGAAGTCGCGGACGTAGTCGTCGGCCGGGTTGGCGACGATCTCCTCCGGGGTGCCGAGCTGGACGATCCGGCCGTCCCGCATCAGGGCGATGCGGTCGCCCAGGCGCAGCGCCTCGGACAGGTCGTGGGTGATGAAGACCATCGTGCGGCCCTCTTCACGGTGCAGGCGGATGACCTCCTCCTGCATGTCCCGTCGGATGAGCGGGTCCAGCGCGCTGAACGGCTCGTCGAAGAGCAGCACCTCGGGGTCCACGGCCAGCGCGCGGGCCAGGCCGACGCGCTGCTGCTGGCCGCCGGAGAGCTGGCGGGGGCGGCGCTCGGCGAGCCCGTCGAGCCCGACCTTGTCCACCATCTCGGCGGCCTTGGCACGGCGTTCGGCCTTGCCCATGCCCTGGATCTCCAGGCCGTAGGCAACGTTGTCCAGCACGCTGCGGTGCGGCAGCAGGCCGAAGTTCTGGAAGACCATCGCGGCCCGGTGGCGGCGCAGTTCGCGCAGCCGGTTGCGGTCCATGGCGCGCACGTCCTCGCCGTCCATGACGAGTTCGCCGGCCGTCGGCTCGATGAGCCGGGTCAGGCAGCGCACGAGCGTGGACTTGCCGGAGCCGGACAGGCCCATGACGACGAAGACCTCGCCCTTGTTCACGTCGAAGGACACGTCGCGCACGGCGGCGGTGCAGCCGGTCGCGGCGCGCAGCTCCTGCGCGTCCAGGCCGGCCAGTTCCTTGTTGCCGGGGACGGCGGCGGCCTTCGGGCCGAACACCTTCCACAGGTTTCGGACGGAGATCACCGGGTTTCCGGATGTCTTCTCGAGTGCGGTCATCACGCGACACCTCCCGGTGCGGTCGTCGTGTCGGACGGATCGTCGGAGCCGGCGGTGCGGATCAGGTCGGCGGCCTTCTCGCCGACCATCAGCACGCCGATCATCGGGTTGACGGTGGGCATGGTGGGGAAGACGGAGGCGTCCGCGATGCGGATGCCCTCCAGGCCGCGGACCCGCAGTTCGGGATCGACGACGGCCAGTTCGTCACCCGCCGCTCCCATGCGGCAGGTGCCGGCGGGGTGGTAGACGGTGTGCGCCACCTTGCGGGCGTACTCGCTGATCTCCTCGTCCGAGGTGATCTCGGGGCCCGGGCAGACCTCCCGCTTGAGCCAGCCGGCCAGCGGCTGCGTCGCGGCGACCTTGCGGGCGATCCGGATGCCGTCGACGAGGGTCTGCCCGTCGTAGTCGTCCTCGTCGGTGAAGTAGCGGAAGTCCAGGGCCGGTTTCACCTGCGGGTCGGCGGAGGTGAGGTAGAGCCGGCCGCGGCTGCGCGGCTTGGGGATGTTGGGCGTCATCGACACCCCGTGCTCGGGCTTTTCGTAGCCGAGCCGTTCGGGGTTGTCGGTGAAGGGGATCTGGTAGAAGTGGAACATCAGGTCCGGGCCCGCGGATTCGGGGTCGCGCCGGACGAACAGGCCCGCGTCGGAGTCCATCGCGGAGTTGTCCGGGATGGGCCCGTCGGTCTCCCAGACGATGACCGACTCGGGGTGGTCGAGCAGGTTCTCGCCGACGCCCGGCAGGTCGTGCCGGGCCTCGATGCCCAGTTCCTCGAGCTCCTTCGCCGGCCCGACGCCGGAGTGCAGCAGCAGCCGGGGGGTGTCCACCGCGCCGGCGGAGACGATGACCTCGCGGCCGGCCGTGATCAGCTGCTCCGTGCCGTCCGTATCCCGCACGTGCACGCCCGTCACCCGGTTGCCGTCGAACTCGAGGCGGTAGGCCCAGGTCTCGAGCAGGATCGTGAGGTTGGGACGGTCGCCGGCCGCCATGTGGGGGTGCAGGTAGGCGACGGAGGCGGAGGAGCGCTTGTTGTCCTCCGGGTGGTAGGAGAGGTCGAAGAACCCGGCGCCGTCGGTGAACGGCTGCTTGTTGAAGCCCTCCACCCGTGGCACCTCGAGTGCGCCGGTGGCGGACTCGACGAAGTCGCGGGCGATGACGTTCCGGTCCTTCTCGTCCACCGGGATGATGTTGTTGCGCAGCTTCCCGAAGTACGGGTCCATGGCGGCCGCGCCCCAGCCCGTCGCGCCGGCCTGCTCCCACTCCTCCCAGTCCGAGGGCAGCGGCTTGAAGGAGATGAGCGTGTTGTGCGACGAGCAGCCGCCGAGCACGCGGGCACGGCTGTGCCGGATGTGGGAGTTTCCGCGTGGCTGTTCGGTGGTGGGGTAGTCGTAATCCAGTTCGCCGCCGAGGAGGCCGAGCCAGCGGCGCAGGGTGAGCACCTCGGGCCGGTCCACGTCGGAGGGGCCGCCCTCGATCAGGGCGACGGTGACGTCGGGGTCCTCGGTGAGGCGGGAGGCGAGCACGGATCCGGCCGTGCCGCCGCCGATTATGACGTAGTCATATGTGGACATCGCGCTGGTGCTGCTCCTGCTGCCGGGGTCGGGAACGGTTCGTGGTCGGGTCGGGGATTCAGCCGGCGAACCAGCGCACCGGGGAGGGGCGCAGGTTCTCGTAGACGTGCTTGGTTTCGCGGTACTCGGCCAGGCCGTGCGGACCGAGCTCACGCCCGACTCCGGACTTGCCGAAGCCGCCCCACTCGGCCTGCGGGAGGTACGGGTGGAAGTCGTTGATCCACACGGTGCCGTGCCGCAGCCGGGCGGCGACGCGGCGGGCGCGTGCGGTGTCGGAGGAGAAGACGGCGCCGGCGAGGCCGTACTCGGTGTCGTTGGCGAGGGTCACGGCCTCGTCCTCGTCGCGGAACGTCTCGACGGTGAGGATCGGGCCGAAGGTCTCCTCGCGGATCACCCGCATCTCGCGGTGGCATCCGTCCAGCACCGTCGGGGAGTAGAACCAGCCGCCGGCCGGGCGCACGTCGCTCGGCTCGGGGCGCTCCCCGCCGCAGCGCAGCACGGCGCCTTCGGCGAGCGCGGAGGCGACGTAGTCCTCGGTCTTGGCGAGTTGCGCGGCGGAGACCAGCGGTCCGCACTCGACGCCCTTCTCGGTGCCGCGGCCCAGCCGGATGCGGCGGGCGCGGTCGACGAGTTCGGCGACGAACCGCTCGCGCACCGGCTCCTCGACGATGAGCCGGGCGCCGGCCGAGCAGACCTGGCCGCTGTGGATGAAGGCGGCGTTCAGCGCCTGGTCGACGGCGTGGTCGAAGCCCTCGTCGGTGGCGCAGGCGTCGGCGAAGACGACGTTGGGGTTCTTGCCGCCCAGCTCGAGGGCGACCTTCTTGACGCCGGGGGCGGCGGCCTGGGCGACCTTCGTGCCGCTGACGAGCCCGCCGGTGAAGGAGACCAGGTCCACGTCCGGGTGGGCGGACATCCGGGCGCCGACCGGATCGCCGGCGCCGGTGACGAGGTTCGCCACGCCGTCGGGAAGCCCGGCCTCCTGCAGCAGCCGGACCAGGTGGACGCTGCTGAGCGGGGTGATCTCGCTCGGCTTGAGGACGAAGCTGTTGCCGGCGGCCAGCGCGGGGGCGACCTTCCAGCTGGCCTGCAGCAGCGGGTAGTTCCAGGGGGTGATCAGCGCGCAGACGCCGACCGGCTCGTGCACGACCACGCTGTGCACGTCCACGCTGCCCGCGTCGACCACCCGGCCGCCGCTCTCGTTCATGACGAGGTCGGCGAAGTAGCGGAAGGCGGCGGTGACGTCGTCGACGTCGACACGGCCCTCCTCGAGGGTCTTGCCGGTGTCGCGCGACTCGGTCAGCGCGATGTCCTCGCGGTCGCGCTGCAGGAATTCCGCGACGCGGCGCAGCAGCGCCGCCCGCTCGGCGACGGGGGTGTGCGGCCAGGGGCCGGTGTCGAAGGCACGCCGGGCCGCGGCGACCGCGGCGTCGGTGTCGCCCGCGTCGCCCTCGGCGACGACGGCGAGAGTCGTGGCGTCGGCCGGGTCGTGGATCTCCCGCGTTCCGCCGGCTGCGGCTCCGCGCCACACGCCGCCCACATGAATGCTCTCGATTACGGACACCTTGGGTACTGCCTTCCATTACCGAAATGTTCCCGGCCACACACCGGGACGCGTGGCCAAGCGGGAACCCTGCCCCATCCCGACGAGGTCATGTCTTTAGGTCATACGTAAGTGGCCTTAGTCACGGAAACGTGATCTGCCAAAACGGGCAGAACCTCGCGTAGGCACACGAAGAGGCCCCCGGCGCCGCCGGGGGCCTCTCACGGAGTGTGAACAGTCGGTGGCTCAGATCAGGCCGAGGCCGCGGACGGCGTCGCGCTCGTCGGTGAGCTCCTTGACGGAGGCGTCGATGCGGGTGCGGGAGAACTCGTTGATCTCCAGGCCCTGCACGATCTCGTACTTCCCGCCGGAGCAGGTGACGGGGAAGGAGGAGATGATGCCCTCGGGGACGCCGTAGGAGCCGTCCGAGGGGATGCCCATGGAGGTCCAGTCGCCGTCGGCGGTGCCGTT
>DASSBO010000176.1:0-3743 GCA_035698655.1 Streptomyces sp. | reverse complement strand
CGCCGACTCCTCCACCAGGTCCAACAGGGAACGATAGTTCGCCAACGGGGTCGGTGCGTCGACGAATTGGGCGCCATAGGCGCTGTCCATCTGTACGGTGTCGAGCTGCGGAACCGGGCCCTCCACGTAGAGGATCGACTGACCGGCGCCGTGGAAACTGCCCGCCGCGAAAGGGACGACTCGCAGGGTAACGGTGTCCAAGTCGGCCGCCTCGGCCAAGTGGTTCAGCTGGTCACGGGCCACGGCCCGGCCGCCGAACTGCATGCGTAGCGCGGCTTCATGAATGATGCCGACGTACTCCGGCGGGTCCGCCCTGTCGAAGATCTGCCGGCGGCCCATGCGATGGGCGACGCGCAGTTCGACCTCCAGCCTTGGCAGCGGCGGAACGACGAGGTCGAACAGAGCGCGGGCGTGCGCCTCCGTCTGGAACAGGCCGGGCAGGTGGACCGTCTGAGCGGTACGGATGCGTACGGCGTGGTGCTCGATCTCGGAGACGTCGAGGAAGCCGTCGGGCAGCTTGCCTCGGTACTCGTCCCACCAGTGAGCGGTCTTTCTGGTCTCCGCCATGACCGCGAGGGCGTCGATGAGGCCCTCGTCGGGACACTTGTAGTGACAAGCGAGTTGCCGCACACGCTCGCTGCTGACGCCGGTGCGAGCAGCCTCGATGTTGGAGACCATCGTGCGGTCCGCGCCCAGCATGCCGGCGGCGTCCTGGATGCTGACCCCCGCCTGCTCGCGCATGCGCCGGAGTTCCGTTGCCAGGCGTCGCTGGCGCCCCGTGGGCGGATTCCGTGTGGCCATGTGTCCTCTCTCGCGCGGAAGCAGTCTTCCAGCGCGGGCTCCACACCGTCCACCGGATCTCAAAAGCTCACTCTTTCGTGCGGATCAACTCACATGTGAGTCGCAATGGCTTACGGTGTGAGTCGAAGCGCACGCGCTGCGTGAGCGGAAGTGCACCGCCCTGCCTGGGCGGCAGGCCACCGCGGAACGGACCAATGGGCGCGTGGACACAGACCGTTCGCACCTCGGAGGTGCCGCATGGCACACACACCCCACCCGTCGCCCATCCCGTTCGTCGAACCCTGGCACTACGAGCTCCGCATCCCGTGCGACCCGCGCGCGCCGCGCATCGCGCGCACGACGCTCCGCGCCGTCCTCGACGCGCACGAGCTCGGCGAACTCCTCGAACGCGCCGAGCTGCTGACGTCCGAGCTCGCCACCAACTCCGTGCGGCACACGAAGGGGCCGGCCGCCGTCCGGCTGCAGTGGCAGCACCCGAAGCTGCGCGTCAGCGTGTGGGACCCGAGCCCCGACCTCCCCACCCGTTGCGGCAGCGGCCTCCCCGGCCGCTCGGCCCCGCCCGACGCCGACGACGGCCGCGGCCTGCTGCTCCTCGACGTGTTCGCCGACCGGTGGGGCGGCTGCTCCATCGGCGAGGGGCCATGGGGCCCGGGCGGCAAGACCATCTGGTTCGAGCTCACCCTCGGCGGGCGGCCGGGCCTGCCGGCGCTCGCCGCCTGACGAGCAGAGGATGACTCACCCATTCGTGCGGCCGGAATGGAGTGACCTAGAGCGTCGCGGCCAGGCATCAGCCGTGTGGGAGCGCTCGCAGGCCACCTTCCGCAGCAAAGTTATAGGGCCGCACTTCGAAGCACGGTGCCGCGAGTGGGCCCGCTGGTACGCCGCGCCCGAAACGCTCGGCGGGCGCCGCACCCGCGTCGAGTCCGGGACGGTCGCCGACCCCGCTGCCAAGACGAAACACGAAGTCGACCTCGCCGTCTTCGGCCGCGACGACGACGGCCGCGAGCTCCTGCTGGCCATCGGCGAAGCCAAGTGGAATGACACCATGGGCCTCGGCCATCTGGAACGCCTTCGGCACATCCGCGCGTTGCTGCAGGACCGCGGCAACATGCGCACTGACGGCACACGCCTGCTGTGCTTCAGCGGTGCGGGATTCACCGATGAGCTGCGCCGCCTCGCTGACGAGGACGAGGATCTGCAACTCGTGGACCTGCAGAGGCTCTACAGCGGCGATTGAGTCGGTGGGACCCGACGGGCAGCATGGTGGCGTGCGAACCAACAGGGCAATCGGGCTGCTGTCCGCCGGGCACGGCTGCGTGGACGTCTACCAGGGCGCGGTGGCCGCGCTCGTCCCCTTCTTCGTCGCCGAGCGGCACTTCAGCTACGCCGCGGCCTCCGGCATCGTGCTGGCGGCCTCGCTGCTGTCGTCGGTCGCGCAGCCGCTGTTCGGTGCGCTCACCGACCGGCGGGCGCTGCCGTGGCTGCTGCCGGTGAGCACGGTCGTCAGCGGGGTGGGCGTCGCCCTGAGCGGCCTGGGCGGGTCCTACGTCCTAACGCTCGCGCTCGTCGCCGTCACGGGTGTCGGGGTCGCCGCCTACCACCCCGAGTCGGCGCGCGTCGCGCGGGCCGCCGCGCGGGGGCGGCACACGACGATGGGCTGGTTCTCCGTCGGCGGCAACATCGGGTTCGCCGCCGCGCCCCTGCTCGTTGCCTGCGTCGTCGCGGCAGGCGGCCTGCAGATGACGCCGTTGCTTGTCGTGCCGGCCCTCGTCGGGGGCGCGTTGTGCGTGCCGGTGCTGCGTGCGGCGGGCGCGCGAGCCGGGGCCCGTTCCGGTCCGTCGTCCGCCGCCCGCGCGGGGCGCGACGACTGGGCGTCGTTCGTGAAGCTCTCCCTCGCCGTGGCGTGTCGGTCCGTCACGTTCGTCGGGCTGAGCGCCTTC
Organism: Streptomyces sp.; assembly: GCA_035698655.1. Taxonomy (GTDB): domain Bacteria; phylum Actinomycetota; class Actinomycetes; order Streptomycetales; family Streptomycetaceae; genus Streptomyces. Next base: position 1,002 of record DASSBO010000176.1, on the reverse strand, counting down.
CTGCCGCTGTACGTCGCGCAGCGCCTGTCCGGGTCCGGCGGGTCGGCCGCGGGCACCGCCGCACTGTTCGTGCTCTACCTCGGCGGTGCGGTCGGCACGGTGGGCGGCGGGAAGCTGGCCGATCGCTGGGGACGGGTCCGCGTGGTGCGCTGGTCGTACCTGGCGTCGGTCGCCGCCGTCGCCGGGACGGTGTTCGTGCCCGGGCCGGCCGTCTTCCTCTGCGTGGCGCTCACCTCCGCAGGCCTGTACATCCCCTTCTCCCTGCAGGTCACCCTCGGGCAGGACTACCTGCCCACGCGGGTCGGCACCGCCAGCGGCATCACGCTGGGGCTGGCCGTCAGCGTCGGCGGGCTGTTCAGCCCGCTCGTCGGCGGCCTCGCCGACGCCACCTCGCTGCAGACGGCGCTCATCCCGCTCATCGTGATGCCGGCGCTGGCCTGGCTGCTCTTCCGCACCCTGCGGGAGCCTGCCCAGGCCGCCGCACCGGCCCCCGCCCCGGCCGACGGCCCGGCGGCCGGCACCCCGAAGCCCTCCCCGCTCGGCGAGAGCAACTGACCGGTCGCCTCACGGCTGCCGCCCGACGGCCGTGGCATGGTGACGGTATGCGGGTGCTGATCGTGACGGCCGGATCGTGGGGGGATGTCGCCCCGTACACCGGGCTCGGGGTGCGGCTGCGGGACGCCGGACATGAGGTCACCGTCGCCACGCACGCCCTCTTCGCCGACGCCGTGACCGTGCACGGCCTCGGGTTCCACCCGTTGCCCGTCGACCCGCGCGCCGAACTGGCCTCCGCCGACGGGCGGCTGATGTCGCGGTCCGCCAACGGGCCGATGGCCGTCGCGCGGATGGCGCGGATGGCCCGCGGCTTCATGCCGCAGTTGACCGCCGGGGTCGCCGACGCGGCGCGGGCGGGCGTGGACGTCATGCTGTCCGCCACGCTCACCGACCCGCTGTGCGCGACGATCACCGAAGCGACGGGCATCCCCAGCATCGGCGTCTACC
>DASSBO010000175.1:0-10447 GCA_035698655.1 Streptomyces sp. | reverse complement strand
GGACACCGTATGGCGGGGGAGGTCGAGCCAGTCCGCCCACCGGCCCCAGTACCGGTCGTCCCGGGTCAGCGTCTCGCCGATGTCGAAAGCGACGGTGGTAATCATCGCGGTCACACTACGGGCCGCGACCGTCGCCGTGGTGACGGCTGGGGAACCATGAGCATGTGGCTTTGAAGAGGACGACGGTCATGGTCGACGCGGATGACCTCGAGCTGATCCAGCGCGCGGCTGCGCGAGAGGGACGCCCGGAAGCCGAGTACTTTCGGGAGGCGTTCCACCTCGTGGCTCTGCGCACCCGGCGCTGGGCCGATGACTGGGACATCCCGAGCCTGGACTTCGGTGGGCGTGTCAACGCGGAGGAGATGGACCGAGCGGTCCCGGACGGCGTAGCGGACCTGCAGTGATCCCTGCGGGAAACCACGCCGGTGGGTTCAGGCGGCTGCGGCGCAGGTGGGGCACAGGCCCCGGTAGGTGACCTCGACCGCCGAGACGGTGAAGCCGAACCGTTCGGAGGCGGGCAGGTCGGCCAGCGGGTCGCCGCCGGGGTGGACGTCCCGGATGGCGCCGCAGCCCGAGCACGACAGGTGGTGGTGCGGCCGGTGCGCGTTCGGGTCGTAGCGCTTGGCGCGGCCGTCGGCGACCTCGATCACCTCGCCGAGCGTGACGAGCTCGCCCAGCGTGTTGTAGACGGTCGCGCGCGAGATCTCCGGGAGGCGGGCGCCGGCGAGCGCCAGTACCTCGTCAGCGGTGAGGTGCACATGGTCGCCGTCGAGCACCTCGGCGACCACCCGGCGCTGGGCGGTCAGCCGCCAGCCGCGTCCGCGAAGCCGTTCCAACAGGTCACTCATGGCCACCAGCCTAACAATGGACGGTCCGGGAATTGAACACGTACGGGTCTGGTTCCTTTATTGACTTGGACTTCGTCCAGTATAGGATTGCATCCGGCTACAGCCGAGAGACAGGACACCAGCGTGGGTCGCCTACTGGAACTGTGCCCCGCGTGATCCGGAAGGATTCCCATGTCTGAGAACAATGAGGCAGACGTCGTAGAAACGAAGACGGGCGGGGAGACGGGCGGCTGCCCGGTCATGCACGGCGGGCGCGCTCCGCACCCGACGCAGGGCGGCGGGAACCGTCAGTGGTGGCCGGAACGGCTGAACCTGAAGGTCCTGGCCCAGAACCCCGCCGTCGCGAACCCGCTCGGCGAGAAGTTCGACTACGCCGAGGCGTTCAAGGCCCTCGACCTCCCCGCCGTGAAGCGGGACATCGCCGCGCTGCTCACGGACTCGAAGGAGTGGTGGCCGGCCGACTTCGGCAACTACGGCCCGCTGCTCGTCCGGATGGCCTGGCACAGCGCCGGCACCTACCGGGTCAGCGACGGCCGCGGTGGCGGCGGCGCCGGCCAGCAGCGGTTCGCCCCGCTGAACAGCTGGCCGGACAACGGCGGCCTGGACAAGGCGCGCCGCCTGCTGTGGCCGGTGAAGAAGAAGTACGGCCAGAGCATCTCGTGGGCCGACCTGATGATCCTCGCCGGCAACGTCGCCCTGGAGGAGATGGGCTTCCAGACCTTCGGCTACGGCGGCGGCCGTGAGGACGTCTGGGAGCCGGAGGAGGACGTCTACTGGGGCCCGGAGTCCACCTGGCTCGGTGACGAGCGTTACACCGGCGACCGTGAGCTGGAGGACCCGCTCGGCGCGGTGCAGATGGGCCTGATCTACGTCAACCCGGAGGGCCCGAACGGCAACCCGGACCCGATCGCCGCGGCCCGCGACATCCGCGAGACGTTCCGCCGGATGGCGATGAACGACGAGGAGACCGTCGCTCTGATCGCCGGCGGCCACACCTTCGGCAAGACGCACGGCGCCGGCCCGGCCGACCACGTCGGCGAGGCACCCGAGGGCGCCCCGATGGAGGACATGGGCCTCGGCTGGAAGAGCACCTTCCGCAGCGGCAAGGGCGGCGACGCGATCGTCAGCGGTGTCGAGGTCACCTGGACGCCCACCCCGACGAAGTGGGACAACACCTTCTGGGAGACCCTCTTCGGCTACGAGTGGGAGCTGACCGAGAGCCCGGCCGGTGCCAAGCAGTGGACGGCCAAGGACGGCGCCGGGGCCGGCACCGTTCCGGATGCCCACGACCCGAACAAGAGCAAAGCCCCGACGATGCTCACGACCGACCTCGCCCTGCGGATGGACCCGGTCTACGAGCCGATCTCGCGTCGGTTCTACGAGAACCCCGACGAGTTCGCGGACGCCTTCGCCCGCGCCTGGTTCAAGCTGACCCACCGCGACATGGGCCCCGCCGTCCGCTACCTCGGCCCGGAGGTGCCCAGCGAGACGCTGGTGTGGCAGGACCCGGTCCCGGAGGTGACGCACGAGCTCGTCGACGAGCAGGACGTGGCCGCCCTCAAGGCGCGCGTTCTCAAGTCGGGCGTGTCCGTGGGCCGGCTGGTCTCCACGGCCTGGTCGTCGGCCGCCTCCTTCCGCGGCACCGACAAGCGCGGCGGCGCCAACGGCGCCCGGATCCGCCTCGAGCCGCAGCGTGACTGGGAGGTCAACGAGCCCGAGGCGCTGGAGCCGGTACTGACCGCCCTGGAGGGCGTGCAGAAGGCGTTCAACGCGGAGCAGACCGGCGGGAAGCAGATCTCGCTCGCCGACCTGATCGTGCTCGCCGGCTGCGCGGGCGTCGAGAAGGCCGCCAGGGACGCCGGGTTCGACGTGACGGTTCCGTTCACACCGGGCCGCACCGACGCGTCGCAGGAGATGACCGACGTCGAGTCGTTCTCGGAGATGGAGCCGGTCTCGGACGGGTTCCGCAACTACCGGGGCAAGGGCAGCCGGCTGCCGGCCGAGTACCAGCTGGTCGACCGGGCCAACCTGCTGACCCTCAGCGCGCCGGAGATGACGGTGCTCGTCGGCGGCATGCGCGTCCTGGGCACCAACCACGGGCAGTCCTCGCTGGGCGTCTTCACGGACACCCCCGGGCAGCTGACGAACGACTTCTTCGTCAACGTGCTCGACATGGGGACGACCTGGAAGCCGACGGACGACGACAGCACCGAGTTCGAGGGCCGCGACGCCGCCACCGGCGAGGTGAAGTGGACCGGCACGCGTTCGGACCTCGTGTTCGGCTCGAACTCCGAACTGCGGGCGCTCGCCGAGGTCTACGCGAGCGACGACGCGAAGGAGAAGTTCGTGCAGGACTTCGTCGCGGCGTGGGACAAGGTCATGAACCTCGACCGCTTCGAGCTGAACTGACCCGACCCGTCTGACCCGGACGCCGTCCGGCCCGGCCCGCACCCCGCGGACCGGGCCGGGCGGCATCGTCGTGTGCGGTCACGGCCGGCGGCCGACCGCCGTCTCGGGCGCCGCCCGGCGGAACTCGGCGGCGGTGTCGAGCGTCACGCGCCGATGTCGTACGGCGTGAAGTGGTGCGTGTCGAAATACTGGGCCGTGGAGCACGGGTGGTGTGGCTCGGTGAGGACGCGGCAGACGAACTCGGAGGCCGAGTAGTCGCATCGTTCTCCGTCGGTGGGGTCGACGTCCGTGACGTAGACGGGCCACCTGTCGGGGTCGTCCCCTTCGGTGATCCAGTAGAAGGACTGCTCCTGCTCGCTGCCCGCCCACTGCAGGAGTCCGCCCGGCGACGGGTACCGGCCATACGGTGCCCACCAGTTGCCGCATTCCGCCTGGAACTCGGTCGTGCTCACCAGGTCGAGAGCACCCGGTGTCCTCTCCGGCAGAACCAACTCCAGGTAGTCGTCGAATGCGCCGTGGCCGAAGCGTTCGGCCAGCTCCTTGTAGTCGGCCGGCAGAGCCGTGCCCAGGCGGGACTCGACCGACGCCCAGTCGACGCGGAGCGCGCGGTGCGCCGCATCCCAGCCGGTCACGTCGACGATCCGCTCCACCCAGGAGACGCCGCCCGCTCGCGGTGGAAAGCGGTCGGCGACCAGGACGACCGTACGGAGCACGTCTCCGTTCTGGACGGTGCCGCATCCGATCCACCGGCCGCGGTAAGGCCAGGCCCGCAGCTCGACGACGCGTTCCTCGCCCCCGTCGAACGCGGTGAGGAGGGGCAGCCCGGTTCGTGCCGTCACGGTCGGATCGACGTCACCGTTCATCGCAAGGTTGCGGGGGCGCCCATAGAGCTCGCGGAGTTGCGGGAGGAGCGCGCGGAACGTCCCGTCGTCGGGCGCCGCTGTCGGCACGCACACGTGGCCGGATGCGTGCCCTGCAAGCGTGCAGGTGAGCGGTCGGACGGTCGTCGTGCTCACCGCGTGGATGTGCTCAAGCAGTTCCGCCGGCGTCATCCGGCGATCCTAGAGCGGAGCGGGTCGGGTAGGCCCAAGTCTGCTAGTGGCGCACACATCCACCGAGGCTTCGCCGCCCGCGGCGTCACTCGGACGGGGGGAATGATCTAGATGGGCTAGAGCTTGAAATCTAGCCCTCCTAGATTTAGACTCGTGACAGCATCAATGAAGCGCCGGGACCTGGAGCGTCTTCTTCGAGCGGTCGGCTGCAGCAAGAAGCTGCCCGACAAGGGACCGCATACGAAGTGGATATGCCCGTGCGGGCGGCACAGTGTTCCGGTCCCTCGGCACAGGGAGATTTCGCCGGGGGTCGTTGATGACGTCGTGGCCAAGCTCTTGTGCCTGCCGGAAGGGTGGAACGCCAAGTGACGCGGACGAGGTACGAAGTGTCGGCCAGGCGCTGGAAGCGTGGCTGGGAGCTGCACGTCGAGGGGGTCGGCGTCACACAGTCCAGGCGGCTGACGGACGCGGAACTCATGGTGCGGGACTACGTGACCGCAGTGACGGATACGGCGCCCGACTCGTTCGACGTGGAGATCACGCCGGAAATCGGTGCGGGTGTCGATGCCGAGCTCGTGGCGATGCGGGCGGCCGACCGGGAGGCGGCCACCGCCCAAGAACAGGCAGCCGCCCTCCGCCGGAGGGTGGCGGGTCGGCTCGACGCGCTCGGTCTCTCGGGCCGGGAGATCGCCGCGGTGCTCATGGTGAGTCCGCAGCGCGTGTCGCAGTTGCTCGGCGGCAGCCGGAACGATGGCGATGGCCATGGCCTTCGCGGGACCGGTGTGCGGCGGGCGTAGCGGCTGGGCGCAGGGCGGGTCGGGAGGCCCGTCCTGCGCGTCGGCGGGGGGTCAGGGTTGGCGGATGTCGAGTTCGGTGCTGGGGCCGGTGCCGTTCGGGGACGGGGACGAAGGGGTGGGCGTCGCGTCGCCCAGGTTGCGCTTGACCGTCTCCAGGATGGTAAGGCCCTGGCCGACCAGGCCGGCGACGATCTCGCCCATGCCGTCCGTGCCGTTGAGGACGCTGACGTTGGCGCCGGACAGGCCGGCCGAGGCCTCCTTGACGATCTGCGGAAGCTGCTCGATCAGCATCTTGTCGAGCGCGACACGGTCGTGGGAGGCGGCGGCCTCGGCCTGGATGCGGGTCTGTTCGGCCTCCGCCGTCGCCAGCACGCGGATGCGCTCCGCCTCGGCCTCGGCCGGCTTGACGACCTCCGCGACCAGCTGCTGCTGACGCAGTTCCGCCGCCCGTTCGGCCAGTTCGGTCTGCGCGGCGAGGACCTCGCGCTGCGCGTTGGCCTCCGCCAGCGGGCCGGCCTGTGCCGACTCGGCCTGGGCACGGTCGACCTCGGACGAGTACTGGGCCTTGACCACGGCCGTCTGCCGCTCGTACTCGGCCTGCCGGCGCAGCGACTCCTGCTGCGCCTCGGCGGCGGCCTGGGTGGCCTGGGCCTGGGCGATCTGTGCCTGGCGCCGGATGGCGGCCTTGTGCGGCTCGGACATCGCCTCGATGTAGCCGGTGTCGCCGTCGTCGATGGACTGGATCTGCAGCGAGTCGACGATGAGGCCGATCTTCGCCATCTCCGTCTTTGATGTCTCCAGCACCTCGACCGCGAGCTTCTGCCGCTCGGTGACGATCTCCTCGACCGTCATGGAGCCGATGATGGCCCGCAGGTGGCCGGCGAAGATGCGGCCGGTCAGCACCGACATCTGGCCCTGTTCCGAGAGGAAGCGCTGCCCGGCGTTGACGATGCTCTCGGTGTCGTTGCCGACCTTGAAGGCGATGACGGCGCGCACGGTCAGGGCGATGCCCTGCTTCGTCACGCAGGTCTCGGCGACTTCGGACTCGCACATGGCGAGGGTGAGGAAGCGGGTCTTGCGGATGACGGGCAGCACGAACTTGCCGTGCCCGGTCACGACCCGGAAGGGTGCACCCGCCAGTCCTCGCCTGCCACCCGAGATGAGCATCGCCTGGTCGGGTGCAGGTACGCGGTAACCGAACATGGTTGGTCCCCTCAGCCGGCGTGGCCGGGGTCGCCGGCCGACGCGTCCACCGGACCGGTCCATGCGATGACGTCGACATGGCGGCCGCCTCGCGACGAGATCACGAGCACGGTCGTCCCCCGGGGGAGCGGCTCGTCCGACCAGGCCAGCAGGGCCTCGCGGCCCCCTCTGATCCGGACGAGGACCTCGCCGGGCCCGGCACTGCCGCGGGTGCCGATCTCCAGCACCCCGGTGCAGCCGACCACGGCGTCGTCCTGCTCCACACGTGACTCCCCACGTCAGTCCACGTCAATTCCGGTCCTGGTACCGGACCTTAGCCCCGTGGCCGTGGAACGGCGCGGTCGGTTACCGGCAACGAAGCACCCGTGCAGGCTGCCGAGTTCCGCAACCTGCGACGTTCCGCCCCTCCTCCGTCCAGCGCCCCTCAGTCCAGCGCCAGTTCACTGGTTTCGGGCGCCCAGGCCAGCGAGACGACGGCGCCGAGCACGAGGGTGGCGGCCAGCGCGGTCATCGAGGCGGAGAAGCCGAGGGTGGCCACGCTCACCGGGAGCAGGAACGTGCCGACCGCGGAGCCGACGCGGCTGAGGCCGTTGAGCAGGCCGACGCCTGAGCTGCGCAGGTCGGTGGAGAACAGCTCGGGCGGGTAGACCTGGTCGAGGTTGGACGCGGCCGACATGGTGAACGTGAAGACGAGGAAGAGTCCGAAGAGCAGCAGCCGCGGGGCGTCCGGCCACAGGCCCAGCGGGCCGAGCGCCGCCGCCATCACGACGAACGACGCGATGACGAAGCCGCGCCGGGTGAACCGGGAGACGAACCAGAGCCCGACGATGCTGCCGAGCAGCAGGAACCCGTTGAGCAGGGCGTTGCCGAGGAACTGCTCGTCCGCGAAGTCGAAGCGCTTCATGACGATGGGCAGGAAGGTGTAGATGGCGAAGTACGGGATGACCTGGCAGTTGTAGTAGAGGACGCCGAAGGCCGTCTTCCGCCACTGGTGTCGCGCGAACAGGTCGCGGTAGCCGGACTTGCGGGCGGAGCCCGTGCGCTGGAGCAGGGACTCGAAGTCGACGCCCGCGCCGATGTAGCGGGTCACCACCGCCCGCGCCTCCTCGATGCGGCCCTTGCTGATGAGCCAGCGCGGGGACTCGGGGGTGCCGATCCGCAGCAGCAGCACGGCGACGGCCGGCAGGGCGCTGCTGGCCAGCAGCCACCGCCAGCCGTCGGGGCCCAGCCCGACGAGGTAGTTGCCGAGGAAGTAGGCGGCGATGTAGCCGACCGTCCACATGGCGGTGAGCGAGGCCAGCAGGAACCCGCGCTGTTTGCGGGGGCAGAACTCGGCGACGAGGGTGGGCCCGATGGCGTAGTCGGCGCCGATGCCGAATCCGATCAGCAGGCGCAGCACGAAGAGCGTGACCGGGTCCCCGACGAAGAACTCCGCGGCGGAGGCGACGGCGATGAGTAGGAAGTCGAGCATGTACAGCCGTTGCCGGCCGATGCGGTCCGCGGCCCAGCCGATGCCGATGCTGCCCGCGAAGATGCCGATGAGCGCGGAGGCCCCGAGCAGGCCCTCCCATGTCGCACCGAGGTGCATCTGCGGCGCGATCAGGGTGAGGGCGATGCCGATCGTGCCGAGGTGGTAGCCGTCGGAGAAGTTCGCGCCGAAGGTCAGTGCCGTGATCTTGAGGTGGAATCTGTTCAGCGGCGCGTCGTCATAGGAGTGGGTCGCTGGTCCGCCTGCGTCCTGCTGCCGGGTAACGCGCACCGATCGTTCTCCCTTGCCACCACTGTGAATGAAGTGTTTCATGCAGGCTGGGAGTTGAATAGAAACCTGTCAAGAGGTGGTGCGACATGAACGACGACAGCCGCGTCCGGATCGACGGCCGCCACCTGAACTGTGCGGACGTCGTCCGGGTGGCACGGCGCAGCGCGTCGGTCGAACTCACCGCGGAGGCGGTCGAGCGTGCGCACCAGGCCTACGTGGTGGCCCGCGACAGCGGCACCAAACGGGCGGTCTACGGCCGCACCACCGGAGTCGGCGCCAACCGGCAGCAGGTCGTCGACCCCGAGAGCGCCGACGAACACGGGCTGCGCCTCTTGCGCAGTCACGCGGGCGGCACGGGCGAGCCGTCGCCGGACGACATCGTCCGCTCCACGCTGGTGATCCGGCTCAACCAGCTGGCCGCAGCGGGCAGCGGCGTGCACCCCCGGCTGCTGCAGGCTCTGGAGACGGCGCTGCGGGTGGGCGCCCTGCCGCAGACCCGCGCCCGCGGGGCCATCGGGACCGGGGACCTCAGCGCGCTGGCCGAGATCGGGCTGACCCTCGCGGGGCAGCGCCCCTGGGCGACCGGATCGCTGGCCCCGGTGCCCATCAGCCCGGGGGACGCCCTCGCCTTCATCTCCAGCAACGCGGCGACGCTCGCCGAGTCGGTGCTGGCCTGGTACGACCTGCGTGAACTGCTGCGCGCCAGCCACGTCGTGGCCGCGCTCTCCTACCACGCGCTGGGCGGCTCGCCGGAGGCGTTCGCCGCACGCGTGCACGCCCAGCGGCCGCATCCGGGTGCGGTGCGCTGCGCGGCGGAGATGCGCCGGCTGCTGTGGGACGACGGCGAGCCCGCGGCCGGCCGCCGGCTGCAGGACCCCTTCGGACTGCGGGCCTTCCCACAGGTCCAGGGACCGGCACTGGAGGCCGCCGACGCGCTGGAGAAGGCCCTGGCCATCGACGTCAACGCCGCCGCCGAGAACCCGTTCATCGACGTCGACACCGAGAACGTCTACCACCACGGGCACTTCGCGACGTCTCACCTGGCACTGGCGCTCGACCACCTGCGGGCCGCGCTGCACCACGTCGCCGAGCTGTCGGCCGCACGGCTGAGCGACCTGGTCGAGCCGGAACTGACCGGCCTGAGCCCGTTCCTGTCCGCCGGGCCGCCCGGCAGTTCCGGGATCATGATCCTGGAATACGTATCGCACGACGCCCTCAGCCGGCTGCGGCACGCCGCCGCCCCGGTCACGCTCGGCACCGCCATCATCTCCAGGGGCCTGGAGGACCATGCGAGCTTCTCCAGCCAGGCCGCCCGCAGCACCTCCGCCGCCATCGGCGCCTACCGCACGGTGCTGGCCTGCGAACTCCTGGGCGCGGTACGGGCGCTGCGGCTGGGCGGGACGAAACTGCCCGTGTCCGGCGCGGCGGACGCGCTCCGCCTGGCCTGCGACAGGCTGCCGCTCGTCGAAGAGGACCATCCGATGACGGAGGAGATCGCACTCGCCGAGAACCTGGTCCCCGCCTTCGCCCGGACCTGAGATCCCGTCCGCCGCGGGGGCAGCGGACGAAACACCCGTGCCCCGGCCGGGGAGGGCCGGGGCACGGGTGCGCCGTCGGGCGGCGTCAGCCGCAGTTGCCCCCGCAGCTGCAGGCGCCGCCCGACTGACAGCCGCAGCTGCAGCCCGAGCCACAGCCGCAGGCGCCGAGCACGGGCAGCGGGGGTCTGTTCTCGGGTCGGTCCGGGGTCGTGGGCGGATTCGGGGTGTCGGCCATGGCGTCCTCCTGAGGACCTCGACTCGACAGCGGTCCACCCCAGGCTCGTACGGCGCCCGGGGGCGCGTCACCGGCGCGCCGGTGCACGCACAGCGGCGGCGTGACCGGCTCAGCCGCCCTCGACCGGCGCCGTCCCGTCGCCGGCCGGCGGGATCGCCGCGCCCGCGCCGTCGATCTCGTCGGCGTAGTCGCCCGTCACCAGGTACACCACACGCCGTGCCACCGACACCGCGTGGTCGGCGAACCGCTCGTAGTAGCGGCCCAGCAGCGTGACGTCGACGGCCGTCTCGATGCCGTGCTTCCAGCGGTCGTCCATCAGGTGCTGGAAGAGCGTGCGGTGCAGGTCGTCCATCCTGTCGTCGTCGTGCTCCAGCTGGAGCGCCGCGTCGACGTCCTTGGTGATGATGACCTCGGCGGCCTTGGCCATCAGGCGCTGGGCGAGCTGCCCCATCTCCAGCAGCGTGGCCTGCAGGTCGAGTGGCACCGCCGAGTCGGGGAAGCGCAGCCGGGCGACCTTGGCGACGTGCTGGGCGAGGTCGCCGGAGCGCTCCAGGTCCGCGCTCATCCGCAGCGACGTCACGACGACGCGCAGGTCGGTGGCGACGG
>DASSBO010000174.1:0-7620 GCA_035698655.1 Streptomyces sp. | reverse complement strand
GCGCGGACGGCGGCGCGGGAACGACGGGAGCCGTCGACGGCGCCGCCTGCGCGGCGGGCGGCGGCGTGCCGCTGTCGGCCACCAGGACCAGCGCCACGGCGACGCTCGCCGCGGTCAGCACACCGGCCGCGATGCCGGCCTTCACCGGTGCTCCCACGCCCTCCGAGGCCGCGCCGCCGGTGGCGGCGGCCGTACCGGCGCCGGCTGCCGCACCGGCCGCACCGCCGCCGACGGCCAGGCCGGCCAGCCCCTTCGCGCCGCCTGCCGCGAACCAGCCGATGAGGGCGAGCGGCACCAGGCTGCGCAGCCGCTCGTTGAGGTCCTTCACCTCTGCGGCCGCCATCCGGCAGCGGGCGCACTCCGCCATGTGGCGCCGCAGACCTCGCTCCGCGCGGGTGCGCAGCGAGCCGCGCGCGTAGGCACCCAGCCGTTCCGCGTAACGCGCGCACTCGCCGCCGGCCGTCGCCGACGCGCTCACGTGTGCCTGCAGGTAGGCCTGGCGCAGCTTTTCGCGCGCCCGATGGGCGAGCACGGCGGCCGCGTTGTCACTGATGCCCAGCAGCGGGGCCACGTCTTTCGGCGACTCGTCCTCGACGGCCGTGTGCCACAGCACCGTCCGGTACTTCTCCGGCAGGCTCAGGAACGCCTGCACCACCAGCGAGCGCTCGGCCTTCTGCATCGCGCGCACGTCGGCACCCGCCTCGGGGCCGCTCTCGCCGCCCCGGTCGGCGTCGACCGCCGTCTCAGCGAACACTGCGAAGTCCTCGACGAGGTGTTCGCGGCGCGCCGTCTTCGCCCATGCCGCCGCCACCCGCCGCACGGAGGTCAGCAGATAGGCCCGCACGGCCGGCGCGTCGCGGCGCGGCCCGGCGCCGCGGCGGACCGCCAGCAGCGTCCGGGCGAATACCTCGTTCGTCAGGTCGTCGGCGGTGTGCGTATCGCGGCAGCACGTCCGGGCGTAGCGCCGAACGGCCTCGGCATGGCGCCGGTACAGCTCGTCGTAGGCGGAGGTCTCCCCCCGGTGCAGCCGCGCGACGAGGTCGGCGTCGGAGGGCGCGCTGGGCGGCAGTTCCGCCTGGGCGCGTCTGCGCTGCCGGGGCACGCTCCGCGTGTCCCGCGCCGCCCGGCCGTGTCGCCTCTCCCCGACCATGCCACTCCCCGTGCACTCCGCTGCCGACGGTGTTCTCGTGTAACCGCGTCAGCGTGGCACAGGGCATGCGGAACCGCGGCCGAACCGGCCACCATCACTCGTCCGGGTGGTTTGCCGGGGCGAGCGGCAGCCCGGGGTGTCAGCCGTGTGCGCGCAGGCCCGCCAGCAGGATGTCGAGCAGCCGGGTCGAGGCGGCGGCACGGTGCGTCGGGTCCGGCAGGGACGGGGCGGCCGTCGCGATCACCAGCAGGACGTCGCCCACGGTCACGTCCGCGCGCAGCTCACCCGCCGCGTGCGCCCGGTCCACCAGCTTCCCCACCGTCGCCAGCAGCTCCGCGGCCGACTCCACCTCGGGCGCACCGCCCGTGCTCCCGGCCTGCAGCACGCGCGGCGGCAGCAGCCGTCCGGCGCCGGAGGCCACGGAGGTGTGCAGGAAACGGGACAGCGCCGACCACGGCTCCCGCTCCTCATCCAGCGCCGCCCGCGCCTGCTCGGTCAGCCGCGCCGTCTCCTCCTCGGCTATCCGGCCGACCAGCACCTCCTTGCTCGGGAACCTGCGGTACACGGTGCCCACGCCGACGCGCGCCCGCCGGGCCACGTCCTCCATCGGCGCCCCGTAACCCGCCTCGCCGAACACCTCGCGCGCAGCCCGGAGCACGTGCTCCAGGTTGCGCTGTGCGTCCACGCGGAGCGGCGTGCCCCGGACGAGGCGCGGAGCGGTCTGCATGTCCTGAATCTGCATCGGTCTTCCCCCGGTCAGGACGCCTCCCCCCGGAGGCCCCCGTGTCGGCGCCGGTCACAACTGGTCCTTCGAACGTGGCCGACGGATGACGAACATAGTTGACCGCAGGTCAAGAGAGAAGAGGGGGATCCCCGCATACGGCCGCCCGCGCGGGCACGCTCGGCGTCGTTCACACAATCGAGGCCGAGCTGTGGACAAAGCCCGCCCACCGGGTGCGTCATGGTCATGTGACGAAGGAACCCGAGCGCATTCTCGTGGTCGGCGGCGGATACGTCGGCATGTACACCGCCCTGCGTCTGAAGGACCTGCTCAAGCAGGAGCTGCGGCACGGCGACGTGCAGATCGTCGTGGCCGACCCCGATCCCTACATGACCTACCAGCCCTTCCTCCCGGAGGCGGCCGCGGGTTCCATCTCGCCCCGGCACGTCGTCGTGCCGCTGCGCCGCGTCCTGCCCGGGTGCCAGGTCGTCATCGGCGAGGTCACCGCCATCGACCACGACCGGCGCGTCGCCACCCTCGAGACGCTGGCCACGGCCGAGGAGGGCAGCGGCCCCCTCGAGGTGCCCTACACCGAACTGGTCCTCGCACCCGGTTCCGTCTCCCGCACCCTGCCGGTTCCCGGCCTCGCCGACCACGGCATCGGCTTCAAGACCGTCGAGGAGGCCATCGGCCTGCGCAACCACGTCCTCGAACAGCTCGACATCGCCTCCTCCACCCGCGACCCGGAGATCCGCGACGCCGCCCTGACGTTCGTCTTCGTCGGCGGCGGCTACGCGGGCGTCGAGGCACTGGCCGAACTCGAGGACATGGCGCGCTACGCCAGCCGCTACTACCACGACCTGCGGCCCGAGGACCTGAAATTCCTGCTGGTCGAGGCGTCCGGACGGATCCTTCCCGAGGTCGGCGAGGACATGGGCCGGTACGCCCTGCGGGAACTGCGGGCCCGCAACATCGACGTGCGCCTGGACACCCGGCTGGACAGCTGCGAGGACCGGGTGGCCGTCCTCAGCGACGGCTCCCGCTACCCGACACGCACCCTTGTGTGGACCGCCGGCGTCAAGCCCCACCCGATCCTGGCGGCCACCGGGCTCCCGCTCGACGGCCGCGGCCGGCTCCGCTGCGCCACGACCCTGCGGGTCGAGGGGACCGAGCACGCCTGGGCGGCCGGCGACGCCGCCGCCGTGCCCGACCTGGCGAGCGAGGAGAACCACAACACGCAGGCCGAATGCGCGCCCAACGCGCAGCACGCCGTGCGGCAGGCGAAGGTGCTCGCCGACAACATCGCAGCCGCCCTGCGCGGAGAGGACCTCACCGACTACCGGCACGCCTACGTGGGTTCCGTCGCCTCGCTCGGGCTTCACAAGGGCGTCGCACACGTCTACGGTCGCAAGCTCAAGGGATACCCCGCCTGGTTCATGCACCGCGCGTACCACCTGAGCCGCGTGCCCACCTTCAACAGGAAGGCGCGCGTGCTGGCCGAGTGGGTGCTCGCGGGGTTGTTCAAGCGGGAGATCGTGTCGCTCGGCTCGCTGGAGAACCCGCGTGCCGAGTTCGAACTCGCCGCCGGCACCGGCCGCCATCCGGAGGCGAGCTGACGGGCCGGTCAGGGGGATGCGGAACGGAACCCTCCGTCCCGCGGCGGCGTCTGACGAATGTCAGCACCATGGGCCACACTGGACATGTGACCATGGGTGGGGGATGCCGCTGCGAAGAGTGACCGGAGCGACCCCGAGGGGCCGAGTCCGGCACCCCGCCGGGCGTGCAGCCCCCGGACGAACGCGCAGTATCCGCAAGACGCCGCGCAGCACCTGGACAGACGAGTTGAGGAATCGGACGACGTGAACTTCACCCGCTGGAGCGCCCGCCTGCCCGGCACACAGCGGCGAACCGCCGCCCCGCAGGCAGCGACCAAGGCGACGAAGGCGAGGAAGAACGGCCGGCCGTCCGACAACGGGACCCGGGACACCCCGGACGACCCACCCGCGGACGCCGCCAGGACGGTTCCCGCCGCCCGCGGCGCCCACCCCGCGCGGCGCAAGCCGGCGCCCGGCCCCGCCGCCGCGGCCGCCCGCATCGTCCAGGCACTGTCCGTCGACGGACTGCTCGGCGAGGTGCCCGTGCTCGCCGCCGTCCTGCACGGACCCGACCACCGGCTCGCCTACGTCAACCGCGCCTACACCGAGGTGTTCGGCAGCCGCCCGCTCGGTGCGCCCGCCCGCACGGGTCTCCCGGAACTCGCCGAACTCGGCCTGCTCCCACTGATGGACCAGGTCCTGCGCAGCGGCCGCCCACGGACCCTCAAGTCCCGCCGCGTCCAGCGCACCACCCGAACGGGCTACTACACCTTCACCTGCACGCCGTTGGCCGCCGACGAGGAGACGGGCGTGCTCCTCTTCGCCGCCGACGTCACCGACCAGGCCGAGGCGGCCGAACGGCTCCGCGCCGGCGAACGCCGCCAGCGGGAAGCCGCCGTCACCCTGCAGCGCAGCCTGCTGCCGCAGGAACTCGAACAGCCCGACGACCTGCGCGTGGCCGCGACCTACCAGCCGGGCGTCACCGACGCGGCCGTCGGCGGCGACTGGTACGACGTCATCACCCTCGGCGCGGGCCGCACGGCCCTGGTCATCGGCGACGTCATGGGCCGCGGCGTGCGCGCCGCCGCCGTCATGGGCCAACTGCGCACCGCCGTCCGCGCCTACGCGCGCCTCGACCTTCCGCCGCACGAGGTGCTGCAGCTCCTTGACGGGCTGGCAGCCGAGATCGACGCCAGCCAGATCGCCACCTGCGTCTACGCGGTGCACGACCCCAACGAGGGCCGGCTCAGTTACGCCTCCGCCGGCCACCTGCCGATCCTCGTCCGCGACGCAGACGGAGTCGTCCACCGGGCCGCCGACCCCACCGGGCCGCCCCTCGGGACCGGCGGCTGGCTGCACACCTCCGGCTCCGTGCCGCTCGGCGACGGCGCCACCGCCGCCCTCTACACCGACGGCCTGGTCGAACGCCGCGACGCCGACATCGACGACGGCATCGCCACCCTCGAACGCGCCTTCGCCGGCGCGACCGGCGCCCCGGACGTCATCTGCGACCGGCTGCTGCGCTCGATGGGCATCACCACCGAACACGACGACGACGTTGCCGTCCTCGTCATCCAGCGCCCCGAGCGCACCGGACACGACGCCGACCTCTTCCGCGGCGCCGCCCTCGAACTGCTCGGCGGCACCGAAGCCGCACCGCGCGCCCGCGCGTTCGCCTCCGGCGTTCTCACCTCATGGCGGTTCCCCGTCGAGCTGCACGACCTCGGTGTGCTCGCCGCCAGCGAACTCGTCGCCAACTCCCTGCAGCACGGCATCCCGCCGATGCGCCTGCGGCTGCGCCGCACCGACCGGCGGCTCATCGTCGAGGTCACCGACGGCGACGACCACCTGCCGCGCCGCCGCCGCGCCGAGCCGGGCGACGAGGCGGGCCGCGGGATCTCCATCGTCGCGACCATCGCCTCGTCCTGGGGCTCCCGGCGCACCCCCGGCGGCGGAAAAGCGGTGTGGTGCGAATTCGCCCTCCCGGACGCGCCCCCCGACCCGGAGGCGGCGGCAGGCTGACCGGCCCGCCGCGGAGTCACCCGGCGACGGCCACCGGCTGGGCCGCGGGCTCCGCAGCCGGCCGGGCGACGAGGGAGGGGTCGTCCTGGCCGGGCGTGAGACGGCGTCCCAGCCGCAGCGCCAGAGCGGACACGCCCAGCGCGCAGACCACCAGCATCACGATGTAGCCGGCCCACGCGTGCTGCGCCGCCAGCACACCGCCGACGGCCGGGCCGACCGCAACGCCCGTCTGCTTCACCAGGGCGAACGCCGAGTTGTAGCGGCCGATCATCCGTTCCGGCGCCAGATCCGCCACCAGCGGAGCAACCGTCGGCGACAGCATGGCCTCGCCCAGGCCGAACAGCACGAACGTGGAGATGAGCAGACCGGTCGCCATGGCCTGACCGTTCGGCATCAGCCCGGAGAACCCGGCGGCCAGCCACGCCGCCGCCCAGACCAGCCCGACGGCGGCGATGGTCCGGCTGCGCCGCCGGCCCTGCACCAGGCGCAGGACGACGAACTGGGCCAGGGCGATCATCGTGGTGTTCGCGAAGAGGGCCACACCGAGCGTCGAGGTGGACATGCCGGTCACCTGCACGGCGTAGGCGGCGAGTCCCGACTCGAACTGGCCGTAGCAGGTGAAGAACAGGACGAAGCCCAGCACGCAGAGCAGCAGCATCGGCCGGTGCGCGAGCATCGCCCGCACGCCGCTGCCGCGCCCCGCCTCCGGGCCCGCGGAGAGGGCGGACTCGTCGATGCCGGCCGCCTGCGGAAGCCGCACGGTGAGCAGCACGACGGCCAGGACGACGAACATGGCGGACTCGACGGCGAAGAGCACGGTGAACGTGCCCGGCCGGCTCTCGTCGACGATCTGGCCGCCGATCAGCCCGCCGAAGCCCATCCCCAGGTTGTTGAGGAAGAACTGCGTGGCGAAGGCACGTGACCGGTTGGTGGTGCTGGAACACCAGACGATCATCGTGGCGAGCGCCGGCTGCACGACGGCGATGCCCGCACCCATCAGCGCCGAGGAAGCCAGCACGCCGCCCGCGCTCCCGGACAGCCCGAAGCCGAGCGCGCCCACTGCGGCGGCACCGACACCGCCGAGAGCGACCGGCATCGGACCCCGCCGGTCGATGGACCGCCCGACGAAGGGCAGCACGAACAAGGCGGCCGCCGCGAAGACCGCGAGCGCCGCACCGGCGACACCCGCACCGAGACCGCGTACCCGCGACACGTACAGGAAGAGGTACGGCACGGTGAAGCCGCTGCCGAAGGCTGCCAGGGCGTTACCGGTCTGGATCCGGCGCAGAGCGGCGCCCGTCAGGGTGGTCAACACTCACCTCCAAGAGTCACAACCAAGAGTTCAAAGCTAAAGTTCGACACTAAAGAGTACACAGAGCAAGCGTTCGAGGCTAACGAGATTGCGTGCGATACTCCCCACATGCCGGAGCAGCAGCCGACCCTCGACGAGCAGATCGCGATCTACCAACGGGAGTTCCAGGACCTGGACCCCCAGGTGGAGAAGGTGGTCAACGCGCTGAGCAGGCTGGACCGGCGGATGAGCGTCGCCTACGGCCGCCAGCTCGTGACCCTCGGACTCGGCAACGCCGAGTGGGAGGTCCTGCGCGAACTCGTCATGGCCGGCGCGCCCTACCAGCTCTGGCCCGGCACGATCGCCAAGCGGCTCGGCCTCACCCCGGCGGCCATGACACACCGCATCGACCGCATGCTCACCGAAGGCCTCGTCACCCGGGAGCGTGACCCGGACAACCGGGTCCGGGTCATCGTCGGCATCACGGACGACGGCCGCGAGAAGTGGCTCCAGGTGATGCGCAAGGCGTCGGCGTTCGAGGAGGACCTGCTGCAGGACCTCGACCCGGGCGAGCGGGGCCTGCTGGGCGAGCTGCTCACTCGCCTGCTGCGCCGCGTCGAGGACGCCCAGCCGGACGCCGTCGGCCGGCTGACCGACCTCGACTGAGGGGTGTTTGACACGACCCCCGGTCGTCCGTAAAGTTCATCGGGTTGCCAACGAGCCGTCCACGGCCCGGAGGCAGCCATCCCGCCGTCGGAAGACGGCAACCACTTCTGAAGTACGATTCCCCAGCCGGGGACGATTTCGGCGTGCCGAAATCAAACCGGAAAGGCTCGATTTT
>DASSBO010000173.1:0-4572 GCA_035698655.1 Streptomyces sp. | reverse complement strand
TTGTGGTCGGTGCCCGCGGCCATCGCCATGTGCGTGGTGGCCGCGGTGATCCCCCCGGCGGCGGCCATCGTGGGGAACCGCCGGGAGGAGGACGACCGCTGGTGGGACGAGGACGCGTGACGAGACGCGTGACGTCGGGCGGAAACCCGGGGGGAGGTTTTCCTCAGGCCGCCCCGGTGGTTAACTTAGGTTTGCCTAACCTAAGGAGTGCATGATGGTTCGCCACCGGGCCCGCCGCACCGGGCCGAGCGACGCCGAGCGGATCCGCTCCGCCGTGGCCGCCGCCGAGTCACTGAGCCTGACGACGGACAGCAGGGCATACGACCTGATCGGGATGCACCTCGTCGACGACCGGGGCCGGCTGCGGCTCCGGGCGCCGGCCGACAGCCCACTGGCCGCCGAAGTCGCCTCCGCCCCCTTCGGCGACCTCCCCGCGCTGGTGGAGATCACGGACATCGCGCCGACGACACTCAGGGAACGGGTCCGCTCCCGGACCACCCTGACGGGCTGGCTCTCGGCCGAGGCCGAACAGCCCGAACCGCGCACGCTGGTGTGCGCTCTCGACCTGGCCGAGGCCACCATCGACGCCGACGGCCTCCTCGCACACGTCGAACCGGAGGAGTTCGCCGCCGCCGAGCCGGACGTGCTGGCCGCCGAGGAGGCGGCGATGCTGACGCACCTCGAAGGCTCCCACCGCGACGTCGTCGGCCTCCTCACCCGCCTCGTGGGCCCGCTGCGGGGAGCGGTCCGTGTCGTGCCGTCGGCGATGGACCGGGACGGCATCACGCTGCGGTGCGAGCGCCCCCGAGGGCAGTACGAGGACGTCCGGCTCCCGTTCGACGAGCCTGTGCGGGCCGCGTCCGAGGTGGGCCGGCAGGTGGACCTGCTGCTGCGCAGGGCGCAGGCCACCCACACCTGCGGGCGCGCGGCCGGCGCCGCGGCACGACGGCGCGGCACCTCGCCCTGAGACGGCTGGAGACAGCTCGGTCAGTCCAGCATCGCGATGCCGTCCAGCTCCACCAGTGCCTCCTCGTCCCACAGGCGCGTGACGCCGATCAGCGCCATCGCCGGGTAGTCGCGGCCGGCGCACGCGCGCCAGATGCGGCCCAGTTCGCGCGCCTGGGCGCGGTAGGCCTCGACGTCCGTGGTGTAGACGGTGACGCGGGCCAGCGCCGCGGGCGTGCCGCCGGAGGCCCGCAGGGCGGTGAGCAGGTTGGTCAGCGCGCGCTCGAACTGGGCCGGCAGGGTCTCGCCGGTGACCTTGCCGTCGGCGTCCAGGGCGGTCTGCCCGGCGAGGAGGACCAGCCGGGAGCCGGTGGCCGTCACCGCGTGGGAGAAGCCGGCCGGCGGGGCGAGTTCGGCGGGGTTGGTGCGTTCCACAGTCACCGGTAGAGCTCCTTCGCGATGATCGAGCGCTGTACCTCGGTCGCGCCCTCGTAGATGCGGGGTGCGCGGACCTCACGGTAGAGATGTTCCAGGAGATGTCCCTGCCGGAGGGCGGCGGCGCCATGGATCTGGACGGCGGTGTCGACGACGTACTGCGCGGTCTCCGTCGCGAGCAGCTTGGCCATCGCCGCCCGCTTGGCGATCCCCGGATCGCCGCGGTCGTAGGCGGCCGCCGCCGCGTGCACCAGCAGCCGCGCGGCCTCGGTCCTGGTCGCCATCTCGGCCAGTTGGTGGGAGACGGCCTGCAGGTCGCGCAGCGGCCCGCCGAAAGCGGTGCGGGTGCCGGCGTGGGCGACGGCGGCGTCCAGGGCCGCCTGTGCCATGCCGACGGCGAACGCGCCGACGCTGGGCCGGAACAGGTTCAGGGTGCGCATGGCGACGGCGAAGCCGTCGTCGACCGTGCCGAGCACGTCCGCCTCCGTGACGGACACCCCGTCGAACGTCAGCGTGCCGATCGGGTGCGGGGAGAGCATGGCCAGCCCCTCGCCGCTCAGTCCCGGGCGGCCGGCGGGCACGAGGAAACCGGTGATGCCGCGGGAGCCGGCGCCGGCCGTGGTGCGGGCGAAAACGGAGTAGACGTCGGCGTGCGGCGCGTTGGAGATCCAGGTCTTGGTGCCGTGCAGCCGCCAGCCCTCGCCCGCCGGCTCGGCCGTCAGGCCGAGCGCCGCCGCGTCCGACCCGGCGCCCGGCTCGGAGAGCGCGAACGCCGCCACGGCCCGGCCCGCCGCCACCTCGGGCAGCCACCGCTTGCGCTGCTCGTCGCTGCCGGACAGCGCCACCGGGTAGGCGCCGAGGCCCTGCAGGGCGAGCGCCGTCTCCGCCTCGGTGCAGCCGTGCGCGAGGGACTCGCGCAGCAGGCACAGGTCCATGGCCGCCACCGGCCGGCCGTCCGGGGGGAAGAGCCTCTCCAGCAGGCCCGCCTCGCCCAGCGCCGCCACCAGCGGGCGGTTCACACCCTCCCCGTCGTGGCTCTCGGCCAGCGGCCGGAACCGCTCCACGGCCAGCGTCCGCAGCTGCTCACACCACTGCTGCTGCTCCGGCTCCAGCGCGAACGCCCGCATCGGCGGCTCCTCATCTATCGCGGACCGTTGACTGTCGTCACTAACACGTTACGCTCATCGGCATCCCGGCACGCCAGGAACCACCGCCTTCTGGAACGCCGCAAGGGGGCATCACCGTCATGGAACACATTTCCTCCGCGCACGTCGACACCTTCGCTTCAGACCACCTGCCCCCGCGTGAGCAGTGGCCCCTGCTGCCGGCCGACCTGCCCGAACTGCACTACCCCGACCGCGTCAACTGCGGCGCGGAACTGCTGGACCGCACGGTCGACCGGCTCGGCCCGGACCGGCCCGCCTTCGTCACCGACGACGGCACCTGGACCTACGGTGAGCTGCGGCGCCGCGTCGACGCCTACGCCCACGTGCTCACCGACGACATGGGCGTCGTCCCCGGCAACCGCGTGCTGCTGCGCGGCGCCACGACGCCCGAACTGGCCGCCTGCTGGCTGGCCGTGATGAAGGCCGGCGCCGTCGCCGTCACCGTGCTGGCCGCGCAGCGGTCCCACGAGCTGCGCACCATCTGCGACATCGCGCAGGTGCGGCACGCGCTGTGTGACGCGTCCGCGCTGGACGATCTGCGGCAGGCCGGGATACCCGGGCTGCGCCTGACCCCGTTCGGCGGCGACGACCCCGCCGACCTGCTGCGGCTCGCCGAGCGGCACGACGGCCGTCCCTTCGAGGCCGTCGGGACCGCCGCCGACGACGTCGCGCTGATCGCCTTCACGTCAGGAACCACCGGCCGCCCCAAGGGCTGCATGCACTTCCACCGCGACGTGCTCGCCATCGCCGACACCTTCTCCGCCCACGTGCTGCGGCCCGAGCCGGACGACGTGTTCGCCGGCAGCCCGCCGCTCGGCTTCACCTTCGGGCTCGGCGGCCTGGTCGTCTTCCCGCTGCGGGTCGGCGCCGCCGCCGTGCTTCAGCAGTGGAGCGGACCCGACCAGATGCTGCAGGCGGTCGAACGGCACCGCGTCAGCGTGCTGTTCACCGCCCCCACGGCATACCGGGGCCTGCTGGGAAAGCTGGAGGACGGCACGCACGACGCCTCCTCGCTGCGCCGCTGCGTCTCGGCCGGCGAGAACCTGCCCGCGGCCACCTGGCAGGACTGGTACAAGCGGACCGGCCTGCGGATCATCGACGGCATCGGCGCCCCCGAGCTGCTGCACATCTTCATCTCCGCCGCCGACGAGGACATCCGGCCCGGCACCACCGGGCGACCGGTGCCGGGCTTCCAAGCCCGCGTCGTCGCCGACGACACGTTGGAGCCGCTGCCCGACGGGCAGCCCGGCCTGCTGGCCGTGCGAGGGCCGGTCGGCTGCCGCTACCTGGCCGACGAACGGCAGCACGACTACGTGCGCGGCGGCTGGAACATCACCGGCGACACGTACGTGCGCGAGCCCGACGGGTACTTCCGCTACGTCGCCCGCGCCGACGACATGATCATTTCCGCCGGGTACAACATCGCCGGGCCGGAGGTCGAGGGTGCGCTGCTGCGGCACCCGGACGTGGAGGAGGTCGCCGTCGTCGGCCGGCCCGATCCCGAGCGCGGCCGGCGCGTGGTCGCCCACGTCGTGCTGCGCGAGGGCGTGCCACGCGGCCGGGAGACCGTCGACAGGCTGCGCGCCTTCACCAAGTCCCAGCTCACGCCGTACAAGTGTCCCAAGGAGATCGTCTTCACCGACGCGCTGCCGCGCACCCCGACGGGCAAGCTGCAGCGGTTCCGCCTCCGCGAGGAGTGAGCGCCGGGCGCGCTCTAGAGTGAGCGGCGTGGCACAGCACCCCTCCCCCGGTTCTCTGATCCTGACCTTCTACGGCGCCTACGGACGCCGGGCGGGCGACGGCAGCGTGCCCGTGGCGGCGCTCATCCGGCTGCTCGGCGCCGTCGGCGTCGACGCGCCGTCGGTGCGGTCGGCCGTCTCCCGGCTCAAGCGGCGCGGGCTGCTCGTCGCGGAGCGGGCGGGCAGCCGGTCGGCGGGGTACGCGCCGTCGGAGGACGCCCGGCAGCTGCTGCAGGACGGCGACCGGCGCATCTACGACCGTCCGCGCCCGGACGGGGACGGCAGTT